>WFTI01000001.1 GCA_015485585.1 Candidatus Dojkabacteria bacterium
AGGTGTAACACCTTTTGGGTATTATCGTAAACAATGAGGCTACGAAACAAAGATGCCTCAGTGGTATACGGAACATATCTGGGAAACTCAGCATTCTTAGTACACTTTCTGATCCCACAACTTAAAAAATACGGGTTAATAATTAACAAATATACCAAAGGTTCACAATACAGATTTGGAATCCTTGACCATACGGCCTACAATCTCACAAACCTCAAGAAACTTTGTGAAAACTTTCCATGGATTGCCCTAACCTATAAACAAAACGGCAAAGAAGAACTTGACCTTCTTCAAAAAGGAGTAATCTCTATTCTTAAACTACCGTTACAGGTTTCATATATAGCCAGGGTTATTAAAAATATTGTAAGGCATACGAGTTTAAAAGAAAACAAAAATTCCTTATTACTATTTGCAGATAACCTAGGGGAAAACAAACCGGCTCTTATTAAGAAAGACAAAACCTGCCTTCTTATCTACAAAGACAATTACTGTCGCCTCACTCCAAGAGAGCATGATCTTTGTAAGGTCATATTCGACAGAGTCAAAAAAGGAATATACTTTATTGATTATTCCACTTTGCTTTATAACCTTGACGTTACCCGTTCATCATTACGGATCATTGTTTGTAATTTAAGGAAAAAACTTGCTGTAACAAAGATACCAATCAGCATCAAGAATGAATACGGACTAGGATATCGTATAGTTACTTATTGGGATTAACGCCGATACTTGGGCATAACAGCAAACTTTCCAAACTTCCCTCGCATAATGTCGATTTCAGCTTTAAGATATGGAATAAAAGTAAAGAGAACGGTATTTATAGGAAATACCACTGTAAATTCTATAATAAGAAAAAGCCATCTAACCAAGAAAGGATACCTATCTTTTTCAGCATATTCTCTATATAACCACAATATAATCATCAAGATAAGAGGAGCGATCGTTCTGCTAATCTGAAAAACTACCCCAAGATAATAGGCTAATAAAAAGCTTGAGGTCTGATAAAAAATACTTTCAAAAAATAATGAAATAAACGGAAAATAGAAAAGAAAATACAAAGAAAAAATCTTCCAAGCTGTATATATCTCAAAGAAATGGAACAATCGGTCAAGCTTTTTCAGAAGAGACAGTTTAAGCCTCGGTAAAGTAGTAAGAAACATCGGTACCACAATAGCTCCTCCTCCCCAACGAACCTGCTGCTTATAGAAGTTTCGTACTAATTCAAAAAAGGTTTTTCCTTCTAGGGCATCCATTGTACCTGGAATATAGATCTCTTCACCGTAAAAGTCCCCATGGTATCTTATGAAGGCCTGATAGTATATTCCGGTATCGTCTACCCCTATCTTCGGATCCCAAAAATGTACATCTTTTAGGGTTTTTAGAGAAAGGGCATACATACTAAAACTTTCTTTCCAATGTTTAAAGGTAACCCATTCGGCCATGTGAACAAAACTTAATAAAATCGAAAAAACCCGTGTAAGAGGCGGAACCCTCCAGATATTATTCGAATAAAGCAAGATTGCTGTCGTAAAGTATTTACGTGTACGGTTGGGGGTAGTTAAAAACTTATAGGTAAGGTTTGCCAGAAACTTCGGAGTGACTTTAAAATCAGAGTCAAATTTAACTATAAAGTATCCACGGGGGTCTTTACCTTCAGAAACAATATCATTGTAAAAAGAAGCTGCTGCCCATCTTAGATTTGGGCCTGCTATTCCTATAGCTTCTCCTTTGATCCCCTCAGGATGCACATAGTATCTAAAATCAGCAAAATATCTTTTATATTCTTGCTGTAAACGTTTAACCGTTTTTCTGATCTCTTCGCCCCCACGCTCCTCTACGGCAAATACTACTATAAGTTTCTCTTTCGGAAAATAAGAATCTTTAAGGGCTTCAACAGTCTCCTTAAGAAGCTCATATGGCTCTTTGTAGACTGGAATAAGTACCACAGTAAAAAACTCTTCAGGTGTTTTAGGAAGCTCATTTAAAGTAGGAAGTTTTTTCCATTGTTCTTTGTTTAAGATTCTAAGTAAATGATATTTCCAATCAATCCGTTTGCTGATCTGATATCTAACAAAAGCTACGACAAGTCCATACAAGACTAGAATTCCCCGATAAAGCCAATAGATTACAACAAGAAGCAGTATTCTTATCATAAAGGGATAGGTGCGTGTTAATACGGTTATTAAAGGAAGAATAAGAAAAAAAAGGGTGACTATACCGGGGAAAATCCGAAAGATTTTAAAGCGTTTTCCTTCAAAATCATAGCCTAGTAATTTATCGGGAGATTGTATGCGTTGAAGGTGTAACATTTTGCTATTATAATGGGTCAAGATGCAGGTGTTAAGAAGGTTTATAACCTATCTTATCACACTGCTTGCAGTACCATGGGATTAAAGAAGGTTGGGGTTAGGGCGCGAAGCGCCCTAACCCCAACCCATTGGTACAAAATTTTCATCATCATCGGAACCTCATTTATACTTACCTACTCCATTCTCACAAATCTTATCTTTCAAAAAGAGCTTCTTGACGCAATAGTCAGTGCTACTGTACTTCTTTTTATAGTACTTGCAACTATTTTCCCTCTCAAAAAACATAAAGAAGATATTCGTTTCTATATCGACAAAGCGTTTTTCAACACCACCTTAGTACTTGCTGCGACCTCAGTTTGTGTTCTTATACTTTGGGGGATAAGTGTTGCCTTTTTACCGTATCTTTATATGCTTGTACTTTTCAATTTCTTACTTAGTTTAAGGTACACCTCTTCTAGAATATATGTATTCTTCTATACTTTTAGCATCGTACTAAATGCCGTAGGAGTGTTTCCCCTTACTCCCCATACCGAGATCGCAACATACAAATTAGCAAGTTATATAGCTTATCTTTTTGCTCATACAGTTGTTACTCTACTTATAGGACTTATTACTAAATATAGTCCTTTCATCTTTGTCTCACTCCATATTAATACTAGCAACCCCTATATCCGTGACGTCATATATGATGGCCTTAACTTCAGATTATTTAAACACCGAATCAACAATATAACCCAACGTATTATCAGTCAAAAACACCTTCGTGATATTGAACCATTTAAAGATCTACTAAAAACATTAAACTCTTCTTCTACTCCTTTAAAATACGATGAGTTTTCTAAAAAATTAAAAGAAACCGCGGACTTTTTATCGAACCTATACCAGAGAAATCTAGATCTCAAATTACACCTTGAAACCACATCGCAAGACAAACCCACAATTCCACCATACATTTTAGGATTGGTCATAGATCTTCTAGAGCATTGTCTAAAACATGCCCAAAAAACAAGAAAAGTTCAGTGCTCCATAAAGGTTTCCAAAAATACACTATCTTTAGAACTTGAGACTGACTATTACAATAAAGCATCTGTCAAAAAGCATAGCAGTTATCACGATATAATCTCAACCCTATCCCTTTGCAGGGGAATAAAGATCAAACAGAATATCACAAAAAACAAGCGGTTAATAATTCAGGTAATATTACCTTTAAACAGCCTCAAACAGCCACATGTTCCGCCGTAATGTTATCAAGGAATCAATTTTATTTTTAGAAAATAATCATGAGTTAACAAAAATCTTAAAGAGATACAATCAGAATAAATCAAAAAATCGCCCCTTATACTCCCGTAAATTTTTAAGTTGTTATGTTAAACGATATCAGAATGTCTTAGGAGAGATAACTCCCTTTTTAGAAAACAAGAAGATTAAAGAGGCCTATGAGATATATCTTATCACAAGGCAACTACACGATGATCTTCATGATCTTTTAAGAGATAAGATAGAGAGGAAAATAACTCCGTGGCTTTATGACCCAAAAGGTACCTACCAATCTGTCAAGATGATAATAACCTATGTGAAAACTTTAAAACTTCCCCCCACACAACGTGCTATTCTACTTTTTTATCTATACTACCTAAAAGCCTTAGGCTTCCTTTATAATCTAATCGCACAGAAAGAGAAAGTTTAGCCCGCTGAAACTTGCGATTGAGCCTATAAAGAATAACCCGCAGGTTACCATCTGTTACGCCAAAATATTCTTTAAAATTTGACTTTGGAATTTTTCTAAACCTCAACAGGTTTTTCAGAATATAATGATCATATGTGGTCATTTTCAGGTTATATTCTTTGAACCGATCTTTAATCAGGTCTAAGGGTGGTTTATCTTCTGAAACTTTCTTAAAACCATGTAAATGGCTCACTAACTCATCTATAAACTGATCTAGGTTAAACGGTTTAAAGATAACCCTGTGTACACCTTGAAAGATACTATTATTACGGATCTGTATCGGTTTACCGGTAATAACAAAATGTACCTTTACATACTTCTGAAATGTTCTCGTAAAATGTAATGAATTCTCTCCGGGTAAAAATAGATCCTGAATAAATACTAATGGAGAATGTCGTTTACAATGGAAAAGAGCCATATGGACACTTGAAACATATATTCCAGATAAATCTAACCGTTCTTTAATGAGTTCCAACAATTTACTTGCCAGAACCACATCATCTTCGAGTATGATCACCTCACACCCCACCTTAAACCGATTAAGCCACAGAAGTGTTACACTTTCAATATGTCAGAGAAAATTTATGCTATCTTCAGATTAGTATCGTATGAGAAGTTTAAAAAACTTATCCAAAAACTAGCGGAAGAATCAGAAATAATAAAAAATCTTTATAACGAGATTGAACAGATCGAACAGGTTGCAACCCATAACGAGATTATCGAATATGTAATAGATGAGGTTATACGAGATCATGAACAAATGCCGTTTTATATAAAACTCTACGTTGGACAAGGCGGCAAAGATGCTGAAAACTGGACTCAGATGCTATACGAGATCTACATAAATTTTTTCAACCGACACCAAATAAAATATGAACTGCTCGACTATAACAGTACTGATGTAGGTATAAGTTCTACAATTATCAATGTCAAAGAAGGTCTACTCTTCCCGTTCTTTAAACCTGAAGAGGGAATTCACAGATTAGAACGTGTATCACCCTTCAAAAACAACAAAAGTATTCAAACATCTGAAGCAAGTGTAGAAATAATAAAAAGTTACGGTTTTCAAGAGATAAATATTAAACAAGATGAGATAAAAATAATCCCTATCAGATCCGGAGGACCGGGAGGACAACATGCAAATAAAAATCTAACCGGTGTAAGACTAATTCACCTTCCTACTAATCTGACAGTCACTGTTACCCGTTACCGTAGTTTGCAACAGAATCGAAAAGTGGCTGAAAAACTCCTTAAAGACCTCATAACCCAAAAAAGAGAAGCCGAGTTTAAAAAACATGTCTACCAAAAAAGTGAAACAACATTAGTCAGAACATATGATCTGACACGCGACCAGATACGCACATACGGTATACCGTTCAAGCTTAACAAAGTAGAAGACCTGTCTAAAGGAAAGATTGAACTGATACTTCTGTATAATATGCTATATGATTACCATTTACGGAAAACAGGTAACAAAGATCTTCAGCCTAAAAGATAGAATTATTCCTATTCTTTTAGGAGAGGATTTCACAATAGAAGAAGGAGACTTTATCTTCCTTACAGGAAGATCAGGTTCAGGAAAAACCACCTTCCTAAAACTACTTATACGAGAGATTAAAACAGATTACGGAGATATATATTATGACAACACTTCATTATCATCCCTTAATGAAGAACAGCTTGCTATGTTAAGAACCCGAATAGGAGTAGTCTTTCAAGATTATCGACTAATCTCATACAAAACTGTACGTGAAAATATCGAATTTGTTCTTGAAGTACTTAATACTCCTAAAAACGAAAGAGATGAAACAGTCGAAAGATTGCTTGAGCTTGTGGGGTTAAAAGATAAACAAAACTATCTTCCTGCATATTTATCAGGAGGCGAACAAAGAAGAGTAAGTATAGCCCGAGCCCTAGCTACAGGACCAGTAGTACTGCTTGCAGATGAACCGACGGGTGATCTAGATCCGGTAAACACCGAAATTATTGTTGATATTTTAAAAAGACTTCATTCAGAGAACATAACGA
>WFTI01000002.1 GCA_015485585.1 Candidatus Dojkabacteria bacterium
TATTTCAAGTTCACGTTCTATCATAAATCCTTTTTCTTTTTTAAGGCGTTGCTTCCATGAGATTATGGCTTTGTTGGCGTTGGGATTATTGAGGTTCTTAAACAATCTGAGCCTTAGCCTACCATCTACCTGAGGAGAATAAAACGAATACTTGGGGTTAGGGTTGTCATACATCACTGTGACGATAAAATATGCCCCGTTAGTTTGTAAAAAGTTTTGAGCTCTTTTAAGGAGTGTTGTAAAGTGTGAAGGTTCTAGGTAAAAACGCGCCTCTTTTTCGATAGATGATTTATGAGAGCTCATTATGGGTTATTGTTTTATTTAATGTCTTTGTTGTTTTGATTATATAAAAGTAGTATAGAAGTAGAACGAGTTTCCTGTAAAAATAACGGTTGTAGGCTTGATGGTATAATCTATTGCACCACCTAAATGCCCGGGGAGGAGTAGGTTTCGGGTGGCGATAAGCCACCTTTGCCTTTGGGGGCCAAACCCCAACCGCATTGCGGTGACCGAACCCCGGGCGCGTTGGTTTTAAAACCAACTACAGAACCGATGAAAAAAGGTTATAGCTTACACATCTCCCGCTTGGGATATATAGGTGATACAGCTGTGATGCGTACTTTTAAGTTTCCTTTAGTAAAGGCACTGCCTCCTAAAAAGAAAAAGGATTTTTCAAATGTACCCCAAGAGTTAGTGGAGGCAATTATACATGATGATCTTTATTTGAGGGGACCTTCTAATCCTGTTGATTATGTTAGATACATTGTTAAAAAAGAAAAAACAATTTATACTTTGGTTGATTTTTGGTTAGATTCTTTATTGATTGGTGTGGTTTTCCAACCAAGTACCGCCAAATTGATAGATTTTGTTACAACATTTCGTGATGGCAAGTCAATATATTCAAGAGTATTTGAAGCAGCAGATGAAAGAATAAAAAGGTTTTTTGATACTACTAAATTTATTGATGAAGTTATAACAAAAGGAGAGATTCGAGCAAACAGAACACGCACATCTTTTGTTAATGCTTGGCAAAAATTGTTACGGAAAGATTTAACTGATGACGAAAAAGCTCAAGCGGAAGAGATAATAAATAAGATTGCAGACGACTTATTTGAAGGAGAAAGATTAAAAAGTAGTTATATAGGACAAGAAGCTCAGAACAAATATTGGCTAGAAAGCTGGGGATTAGACAAAGCATCTGTAGGAGTTGATTTCGATCTTTCGGCTTTTGTCATACCTGAAATTGCTCTAGATTTTCAAACCTTAGTTGTTGATGAGACAAATGTTATAGAGATATTTGAGGATATTTATTCAGTGCGAGAAAAATTGCTACTAGAGCGTTTTGCCCCTATACAGTCTTTGTCGGAAGATGAAAAAGATAAAAAGACTAAAGACCTGATAAGTTCTTTGTTGGGGTTAAGCGACAATTTTAATGCTCTAAGTAATTATTTTTCAGACTTCTTAAAGTTGTTACAAAAGGGCGAGATAGAAACAATTTTGGAGCGTTTTAAAAAGATCTCTCCTAATGAAGAGTGGGGTAGGATAAAAGACTCTTTGGGGTGGTTAGCAGACAAAGTAAAGTATTTAGAAGATCCACAACTCCCGGGAGTTACCGGATGGCATGACTATAGAAGCCTACTAGGAGGACGTTTGCAGTCTTGGTATTCAAATCATATTAAACGTAAAGATGAACAAAAAGAACAGATAGAAAAATTATTAACTTCTTTTGGAAACATACAAAAATTTATTAATTTTGAAGATCACACTCCGCCTGAAGATATTGACGAGCAAGTATTAGAACAACGAAGAGAGGGTATTTTAAACACCATAGAGCGTATAAAACAGTTGGTAGAAACCGAAGACGTTTATAACGACAAGAAAGCTTATGCCGCCCTGGTAGAATTAGTAAACGATCTTCGTTATCAATTAAACCTTTTTTATCAAGCGTATTATAAAGAGGAAGCGAAAGAATCCCCGGGAGACCATCCCTTACTTAAGGATTTTTGGAATTTGAGAATCTATAAACCTCGAAGTTTCTACGGCTATGCTCAACGTGAAAAAGTGGCAAAACTTGTTAAAAATACAATCCCCACGATCAAGAGCGGTATAACCATCGTTAACACCCTTATACCAAAATTATTAGAAACCGTAGACTGGCAGAAAGTAACAGAAGAGAAAGAGCGTAACACTATAAGAGAAGATGCAGGAATTCGCAGGTTGTTGCGGCTTATTTTAAATAAGTATAAAGATAAAGCAGTTAATACCAGTGAGTTTAGGGAATTTTATAAAGATATACTCTTGCAACACATTGCAGATTCCGTTAGCATTAAAGGACCCGATGGAAGCGTAGAAACTAAACCTATTAACAAAACAGATGTATTTGAAAAAGATAAATATCTAGTATACAAAAGTGCCTATTCTACCTCTCCGTTAAAAGAAGTTGATTTGGCGGTAACAGATTATGTTGATGCGACTAAAGAAATAATAATGAAATTAATAGATCAGCTTAACAGGTACGATACACAAAGCCTTCTTAATAATCCAAAACTTTTGCTTGATTGGGTAGAAACCGCTAAGATTGTGGTTGCTAGATTAATTCGGTGGAATAAAAATGAAGAATTCGATTTAGAAGAATACAGTTTAATCCCTCAGAATTTAAGATTCTTCGAACGAGCCCACCTATACCTTGAAAAATTAAACATTTCCAAGATGCCGCATAACGAATTTGCCAAATTTGTAAACAGTTATATTATGTCAGACTTTAAGGGGAGCGCTACTGTGTTTTCAAAACGAAGAATAAGGGTGCGATATATAGTTCAGCCTGTTGGGTCAGAAGAAAAATATCCACTTTTTGTAGAGAAAAAGAATGGAGAGATTGTAGATGTTGATGAACTACAGACAAACAGAAAAGAGATTTTAAAAGATATCTTGTTCAAGATAGGTATTCCAAGTAAAGATGTCTCAAATCACCGTATTACAATGTTTAAAAAGAAAGAGTGGAAAAATACTTTAAAACGGGTAGATGGGTTGGTAATAAACACGTCTTACTATCAATTGCAATGGGTGGAAAGGCTAATTTATAAACCACAACATTGGCAAGACTTTGAAATTACCACTGCAGAACCTTCTTTAATAGTTGAGCAAAGATATCGTATTAAGTGGAATCTTGAGGAGGAACTTCCCGAATTCAGATTAGAGAAAGACAAAAAACCAGTGCTTTATTACACTTTGCCGTTTAAAATCGCTCCCCAAACAGAAAAAGAGCAACGCGTAAAAATCTTTAGGGCAAGTCTAAAAAACGAACCGCAAAACTATCACTTTTTAGGCGCTGACATCGGTGAATACGGTATTGCATGGATAATTATCAAAGTTGATGAAGACAAAAAACAAATAATAGTTAAAGATTACGGCTTTATTTACGATCCACGCATAAAACGAATTCAGGAGCATTTTAAAGAGATACAGCAAAAAGCACGTCTAGGAGAGTTTTTAGAGGAATCGACAGTTGTAGCATACTTACGTGAGAACGCTATCGGTTATTTACGTAACCGTTTACATGATAAGTTGACAAAGTATAAGGGACACATAATTTATGAAAGCAACATAAGCGCCTTTGAAGCAGGTTCAGGTAGGGTAACTAAAATCTATGATTCAGTTAAACGCCCTGATGTAGGTAATCACCCTGATGCTACCCGTGATGTATACGCTCAATTAATAAAACATATTTGGGGAATTGAAAGAGGTGGCAAAAAATATGCCCCGGGTTGGCAGGTAGGAGCTTCAGGCACAAGTTACACCTGCATAAGTTGTGGGCGAAATGTTTACGACATAAACACCAGTGGGTCGCTGTGGAAGATTAAAGATAGAGAAGGTAATATTGTTACGTTTAGCAATGGTATAGTGGAGATTTTAGGTTATACTGAAGCAAGCCTTGATCCAAACAAAGAGTACAAAACCAAAGATATTTTTAAATATATCAAATCATTTGCTCGTCCACCCCTTGCAACATGGGTAGAAGACGATAAAGAAAATGGGGAAAATAACAAAGAAAATACTAACAACCCTAAACCCAAAAGCAAGGGCCGCTGGGAGATAAGATCAGAAACCATCAAAAAATTTGTAATTGACCGTGGTGTTTTAAGCAAAGAACAGGTTATTAAAATGCGTCAACATCGTGGGAATTCGGCCCTGTTTGTTTGCCCCTATGCAGATTGTTTAGCAGTGGCTGATGCCGATATTCAGGCAGCGTTTAATATTGCTCTAAGGGGCTACATATATGCTACTGAATTTGCGAAGGGTAACGATCCAAAAGCTGACAACCCCAAGTTTAAAGAGATCTTTTCTAAAAGGCTTGAAGCAATGAAGCATTTTAAAAAGACAGGAAAATTAGGTTGGCTTTTTTCACAAGGGTGCAAAGATGAAAACTAATTAAGGAGAAGAACATAGCGCCTATCTTTATCAAGCTTTTTAAAATCGTTATCAAAACTTACCACCTTTATATTGTGAGCCTTGGCGATTGTCCAGAGTATTAAGTCTTCTAGGTCGATCTGTTTCCTTTTATAGAGCACAAGAGCTTCTATAACCGCCTCTTTATGGGGAATTACTATCCAGTTTTCTATGAAAAGTGTAAGCACCATTTCAACAGCCTGTTCTTTCGCTATGCTGTATGTGGTTCTTAGATGATACATAATCTCCGCAATTGTGATGGGTTCAACTAGTATCTTGTCGTTTTCTTTTTTGATTACCTTAAAAAACTCTCTTACTTTTTCTGCTTGTTCAGGATTATCATTAAGAAAGAACCTGAGAAAAACATTGCTGTCTACAATGAATACCCTCATTTTTTCCGTGTAGCTAAATATTTTTGGAACTTCTCCTCAAGTTCTTTCTCAGTGTATACCTTTTTGTTTTTAATTATTCCTTGTAGTTCAAAGATGCTCGAATATTTAATGGGTTCAATATATATCTTATTACCATCTCTTACGATTAATACTTTGGTTCCTTTTTTTAGTTTCAGCTCCTTTCTAAGAGTAGCTGGTAATGCTAGTTGTCCTTTTTCTGTTACA
>WFTI01000003.1 GCA_015485585.1 Candidatus Dojkabacteria bacterium
CAGAGCCTTGTAAGGTTTGTAAAGGAGCAAGAAAGGTATGCATATATAGGGCTGATCCTCCAAAGAAGATGATTCTTCTTATGTTTCCAGTATTTATTTGTTTTTGGAGACTTTTAGTTACTTTGGTAAAGAACTTATAGATGTTGATGTGTTGATCAAGTCTTATTATGTCTATCCCAAGAATAGGGTTTTGGATGGACATCTCATACAATCTGTATTTGTTGGTTCCTATACTAAGGTCCTTAATGGTTTTTCGTGAGTCCACTGAAACTAATAATGAATGACTAGGATCTTGTTTATATAAACTATATGCCAGGGAGTGCTTAGAAGATGCGGTAGGTCCATAAATAAAATAGATCAGAAGATCTGACATTTTACAATTATAAACAGACAGGTATAATAGACAAGAATCAAAAATCTTAAGACTAATCTCAAAAGGAAAAGGTGCGATGCTTATAAAAACCCACCACGCAAAGATACTTCTTACCCTCTTAGAGGAAGGATTTATTCAACAAACAGCTGAAAATCAACATGCCCTTTATGTGCTTGAGCTACAAAATCTTGTTGTGCCTATAAAACCTGATGTTTATACATTAAGTTACGTTGGTAAACAGTTTGCAAACATTATTAACTCTTTAATAGAAGAAGGATATATCGATGATATCTCTTTGTGGAAACCAACCTCTCAGTTCATAGACAGCCGTGTAGTTAGTGCGATCTTATCAGCCTCTTTGAATAAAAACAGAGTTTGCCACGATGGATATCTTCTTCTTTACAAGAGGGGGCTTGTAGAACGAAAAAATAGGGTTTACTACCTTAACCGATACGGTAAAAGATTAAAAAATCTTATTCAACAAGTAAAACCTAGAATAAGAATAACTACCCAGATTGCTAGGTATCTTAGGAGCCTTGGTGAAGGTCCTTTAAAAACAGACCGAATTGACCTTGATAACGAACTGATAGACGAGCTTGAAGCTATGCGTATAATTACTTTTGCACTTCCGAAAGGAGGGGTACTCTCTTTTACAGGAGTCGGAAGGTTGGTTAAAAGACTGGTTGATATGATAGTACCTACGGATACGATTGAAGCGGTTTTAGATGATGATATCTTCTACATCATCAGAAGATATGAAAAGGGGGTTTCTTTAACTTCTCAAGAGAGTAAACTTTTCTATGAACTTGGGTATTTTGACTCAAACGGTGCTCCCACTAAAGCTTTTTCTTTAGCTTCAGAGATTTTTCACCTTCTGTTACACGAAGATTATAGAAGCATAAGACTTATTGATTTAGAGCTTGCCGAGATCTATCTCCTTGATCTTATCGCGAGAGTATATCAAAAAGAAAAAACGGTTAGTAAAGAGGTGCTTTATAGAGAGCTCTTTCAGAAGCCCCTTGATGAGGTAAAACACCTAAAGGAGTTTTACGGTAGGCGTTTAAGAACAGAGCTTGGTGCAGAGAAAAGACTAGAGATAGAAGAGAAACTTCATAGACTGCAAACAGTTGAGGAGATCTTTCAATATTTCTATCACAAGAACCGTTGGAAACACAAACTGAATGAACTATTAAGCGACCTGCTTTTTTCACTTGAATCTTTCGGGTTAATCGTTTCAGATACTAGAGGGGGTTATCAGCTGACAGATTATGGGCGTCTGGTACTAGAAGAACAACGGAAGATGGGTTTTCGATCTATTAGGGCAGATGCTGTTAAGGCTATAAATTTGGGGTTTTCTGAAAAGATGGCAATAAATATAGATTGGTATCAAAGAGCGTACGAATCAAAACTGGTTAGTGAGTACTCTGTAACCAAAAGTGGTCTCTTCTATTCTGAGTTAGCGTATAAGGTTGCTAGGGTACCCTATCTTACCACCTTTGAAACCACAGTCTTTCGTAAAGTTCCTTTAGAAGGGGTCTGTATAAACGAGCTTTATGACTTTTTTGGTGAAGATAAGAAAGAGTCAGTCTATATTGCTCTTCAGAAACTACAAGCGCGTAATCTTATAAGAATATTACCTGATGGTGGAGTTACTCTTACTCGGGTTGGGAGGTTATTACTTCCTGCTATTGCTACAAGCAGGGTTAAGCGTCCTCTAAATCCTCTTGTAATTAAGGTGGTGAGTGCTATAGCGAAGGTAAAGAGCCTTTATGCCCAAGAAGATCCTAAACGGTTCAAAGAGATTCTAAAAGAAGCTAGCAAAAAGAGCGGTTTAGATATTACGACATTTAGGCGAGGATTAAAAGTAGCACGCGAAGCAGGCTTTATCGGAACAAATGGTCTTACCAAAGCGGGTAAAAATCTTATAGCGGTTTTAGAAAGTGTAATGTAAAATCCGATATGGTTCTTCGTCTTATATCGAAAGAGCTCATTAAAGAGATAAGAGGTCGACTACAAAGGGCTTCTCAGAAAAAGGAACCTAAAAAACTTGTAATTTGGGCAAATAGGAACCCAGTGAATCTTCGTTTTTTAAAGATAAAGCAGAAGGTAGCCCAAGAACTTGGAGTTAATGTTTCTACCTTCTTCTTTGAGGAGTTTTCATCTCAAGAAGAGATAATGGAGCTTGCAACAAGACAGGTTGATGATCATTCGATAGGGGGGGTTGTCGTCCAATATCCGTTTGAGTCAGGTTATAAAGAAACTGCAGAGCAGATAATAGAGATGATTCCTCCTGAGAAAGATGTAGATTTTCTTACTCCATATAAGCTTGGGCAGCTTATAAGAGGGGTTGAGTTTCAACACCCCACTTCTACCTCTTTGTTTCTGCTACTTAACCATTATGGTCTCTCTCTCAATCAAAAAGATGTAGCGTTGGTTGGATATGGAAGAATAGTTGGTAAACCATTATCAATTGCTATTAGTACTTTTTATAAAGTTAACTCTCTTACTATTTTTGACAAACACTCAAGCAGCTTAGAAGACAAGATCTCTCATTTTGATGCGGTGATAGTAGCTGTAGGCAAATATGGCGTTTTAAAGGCTTCATCTCTTAGAGAGGAAAGTATCGCGCTTGATTTTGGCTCAAACGTTATTAACAACCAAGTAAGAGGAGATATTTTATACGATAGGGTAGATCATCTATTAGCATATAGCCCGGTCCCAGGAGGCCTGGGACCATTAGCAGTGTATGTATTGTTTGCCAACCTATTGGGAGTGAAGTTGTTCTCTACCTAAAATAGAGTAATATGGACTCCTAATAAGGCTACTAAAGAATAACTTTTGGTGTTGTTTTTTAAAATTTACTATCAATGAAAAACAAAAAGTTATATAAAGAGCAGCTAGAGCTCTATACTGATGTTTATCACATACGTCGATATGACCCAAAAAGTTATGAGATATTAAAACGGGAGTTTGATCGTCAATTTTTCGGGATTGAACTTATTGCTTCTGAAAACTATGTAAGTCCCGCTGTTTTAGAGGCACTAGGAAGTATTTTTACTAATAAGTATTCAGAGGGTTATCCTAAAAAGCGATATTACGGAGGAAACCAGTATGTAGATGAGATCGAACTTCTGGCGATTGAACGTGCAAAGAAACTTTTTGGGGTAAAGTATGTGAATGTTCAACCCTATAGCGGTAGTCCTGCCAATATGGCAGTATACATGGCGTTGGCAAAGCCACAAGACACAATAATGGGACTTTCTTTAAGCTCCGGTGGGCACCTTACCCATGGTTATAAAGTAAGTTTCTCAGGTTACTATTACAACGCCGTTAACTATACGGTGGGAGCTGATGAACTGTTAGATTATGAGCATATACAAGAGCTTGCCCGTAAGCACAAACCCAAGATTATCTGGTGTGGAGCCTCTGCTTATTCTCGTATCATTGACTTTGCTAGACTACGTAAGATCGCAGATGAAGTAGGAGCATTTCTTGTTGCAGATATTGCTCATATTGCAGGGTTGGTTGCAACAGGGTATCATCCTTCTCCTGTGGGATATGCCCATGTGATTACCACCACAACCCATAAAACCCTACGAGGTCCAAGGGGTGGGATGATCATGACCAATGATGAGTCGCTGTTTGAGAAGATAAACAAAGCAGTCTTTCCGGGTTTACAAGGAGGTCCTCATGATCACGTCACATTTGCAAAGGCAGTTGCCTTTAAAGAGGCTTTAAGTGATAAATTTAAGGACTATGCAAAACAAATCATAAAGAATGCGCAAACAATGGCCAATGAATTTATAGAGCTGGGATACAGAGTGGTTAGCGGCGGTACTGATAATCATCTGTTTATTCTTGATATAACCTCTTTAGGAATCGAAGAACTTGGAGGTAAACGTGCCCAAGAGGTACTAGAATACGTAGGGATCTCTGTTAATAAAAATACGATTCCTAATGATAAACGTTCGCCGTGGGATCCTAGCGGTATACGTATTGGTACGCCTGCGATCACCACTAGAGGTTTTAAAGAAGAAGACGCAAAAGAGGTTGTTAGATTAATTGATACTGCCTTGAAAAATTATAAAGATCAAGAGAAACTAGATGATATTAAAGAGAAGGTGAGAGATCTAGCATCAGGTTTTGCACTCTTTAGTGAAGAATGGTTGTCTTAGTTGAGAAAATCCTAATCGCTGTTACTCTTTTTGGATATTTCTTTTTACCATGGCACAAGTATTATGAAACAGGAGATATTTCTTATCTTAAGGGGCAAGTACTAACCTATGATCAGGTTTCAAAGCCGAAGATTAACAGTTTCATAGAAACAGATGATCTTTTAGAATGGACCATCTATAAAGACGCATACCTGCTTACTCCTTCAAAGAAGATCTGGTTTAGATTCTATCTTGTACCCCAATCTCAGAAGGTTTTAAGTTGGGCTCTTTATAATAAAGAGCTAGATCTAATATTGGTAGACAAGAAGTTTACCTTACCACATAACTATCAACCACCGCGTTTAGTGGGTTTTTATGATGATAAACTTGCAAGAGGAGTTTTTTTAGACAAAAACACCAAAGAAGCCTTTTTAAAACTTCAGAAACAGGTTAAAAAAGAGTTAGGTATACATCTTACCATCTCTTCAGGATACAGAAGCTACAGTACCCAAGCCAGACTTTTTAGTTACTACAGTCTTTTAGATGGTAAAGAAAAAGCTAATACCTACAGTGCTAAACCAGGACACAGTCAACATCAGACCGCAAAAGCGATCGATATTGGGCTCTATGATGGCAAGAGATGGCACTTTCTATACGAGGTTGCGTTATCTCCTTATTATGAAAGATTAAGAAGGCTTTTTTTAAACCATGGTTTTGTTCAGCCCTATGTTCCTTATTTTAAAGATGGTTCGATCACCTCGTTGGCAGGATATGTAATCGAACCTTGGCATCTTTTGTATATCGGAAGAAACAATGTCAAAAACTTTCTTTGTAGTGGCCTTGAATTTCTAGAATGGCAAAAAATGATCTTTGTATACAATATAAGTAATGGGGAGCAAGAAATCAAGTGTTATAGTAATCGTTTCTCTAGGGCTCTTAGCTTTTGGGTTTATCCTTTATCAGTTTTTAAGCCACAAATTACGAGTGCAAAATCCACAGATCTACGAGACTAAAACACAGGGGTTAGAGCAAGAGACAGAAAAAGAACATTTGGCCCTTTCGTGTACCGAAGAGACCTTTAGTGAACTTTTTGATAGTATCACAAGCTTACAAGAGACCGATTCAATGTGTGTAGTAGAAGGGATCATCTTGGGAGACAAAGCTTTACTTTTTTCTCCTGTTAACCTTCAAAAATCTTTGGTTGGAGCTTTTGTTTATTCTCATGGCCAGGATGAGCTTATAGATAAAAACGCGAAGTATCGCAACAAGCTGTTTAAGTGGGGAAAGATATACGTTAATAACGGATATATCTTTGTCGCCTCAGATCTAGATGGTAACAATTGGGGTAATGAAAGGGCGATTTTAATGTTGAAAACCATAGTAGAACGTTTAACTTCGTCGGGATTGGTTAAAAAAGACGATATAAATCTCTTAGCATTTTCTATGGGGGGATTGGCAGTTTATAGGTATATTACTAAGTATCCTGAAACCATAAATCGGATTATTATATTGGCAGGTACATTTTATTCAAAAGAGTGGAGTATTGATGATTGCAAGAACATATCTTTAAAAACAGTAAGGGTCTATCATGGCAATAATGATGTTAACGTACCTCTTAGTATGAGCCGATCGTTTTATGAGAAATGCCAGCCCTATGTAAAAGATTTACAGCTTACCATTCTTAACAATACCGACCACTGGAAACTTGGGTATACAGATGATGTAGATATTTTGTTAGGAGAGAAGTAGGTTTAAAGTGTAACATTTTTAAGATATAATAGCGTTAAAGGGAGATCCCCTCCCTGGAGGGGGTACGGGGCGGGAGTTCCCCTCCTTAGC
>WFTI01000004.1 GCA_015485585.1 Candidatus Dojkabacteria bacterium
GATACAAACTAAAGAGGTTGAATATACCAAGCAGTTAAAGATGCTTTATAAAGACATTGTTGAGAAGATACTTAAAAACACTAGAAATGTTAAAGATCCTAAAAATATTAAAACACCCGTGAAAAAGTAATAGAATGCTTTTTTGAAAGTCACTTTAAGCTGTCTTATGCTTCTTGCTTCTCTTTCTTGATTAGTTTATAAGCGTGTTTGGCGATGCCTCCTGCTATGTGGGTGTGAAGGTCAGTCTGATTCTCTTCTTTTAGCTCTTCTTGGTTTTTAACTTTCTTAATAGCTTCTTCTTCATCGGCTCTTAACATGTTGCGTACTGTATTTTTAGTGAGTCCTAGAAACTCAGCTATATACTCATCACTTTTTAAGTACTCTTCTTTTAAGACCACGGCAAAAGAAGCACGGGCAAGGCTTGCAAGCCAGGTTAGTGTTCTAAATTCTGCAAGCTGTTTTAATCCTCCTAGTACTTCTATACTTTTTAAAAATACCTCTTGGGCTAATTTTTCTAACTTTTCTTCACTTTTTTCTTTTGTTAACGGAGTTACAATCGGCGCCATATTAAATTATAATCTTAGATGCAAGAGGTTGCTAATAATGCTTTAGATCTGCTAAAAAGTTTTCTTGATTTTAATGACCTTTATAAGAAGGGTTATAGATATCTTCTGCTTTATTTCTATCCAAAAGATAATACTCCAGGATGTACAGTAGAAGCTGTTGAGTTTAGTAGGTTAAAGCCAGAGTTTGAGGCAGAGAAAACCTATATTGTGGGGGTTTCAAAAGACTCAGAGAGATCACATGCAAGGTTTAAAGAAAAACATAATCTGAGGATAGATCTTCTTTCTGATCCTAACCAAGAGCTCATAAAAGCCTTCGGAGCATTAAAGCTTAAGAAGCGTTTTGGAAAAGAGTATCTAGGTGTTTCTCGTGATACTTTCTTAATTCAACTTAAACCTTTAAAAATTTTAAAAATCTGGAGAGGAGTAAAAGCAAAAGGACACGCTAGTAAGGTGCTTGGGTATTTGCGCTTACTCAGAACCTAGTGGACCTCCTATTTTGACGAGGCCCTCTTTGGTTATCTCTAAGTAATGGGTTTTGGTATCGTGCCCTGTTAAACGGCAACCATCGATTCTAAAAAGCCTAACAATCTCTCCTATAGGCTTATGGTAGAGTTTGGCTTTGTATGGGGTATCAACTATCTCTTTTGATAATACCATTGTACCGTCAACAATATGGCCTACAGCGTATCCTCCGGCAGCTTCTGCGGTTAGGGTTTCATGTCCACTGCGTTTTTGGGAGATAAATATCGCAGTCTGGTACCATTTTTTCATAAAATTGAAAAGTTTACGTACCACTGTTCTGGCAAGGATCTCTTTATGTTCATAGAGTCCTGTAACCGAGTCAATGATTGTAAAGGAGATATCGTACTCTTTTATCGTGTAAGCAAAGGTTGCTAGAAGATCTGGAAGATTCTCTTGAAGATAACTATATGATGCAACATCGATAAGTATGATATTCTGTTCGATCTTATTAAAGTCTATTCCCATTGCTTCGGCACGTTGTTTAATTCCGCTGATTACGAAGTTAGCAGGTGATTCAACGGTAACAAACATTACTTTAAACGATAAGCTTGCCCATTTTACAGCCATCTGTTCTGCCATTAGAGATTTTCCTGTATCAGAAACTCCTGTGATATTAAAGACACTGTATCGGGGAATACCGTTTAAAGGTTGGTTAGCTTTTTTATAGAAAAGGTTATCAAGCCCTTCTATTCCTGTGGGGACGCCTGTAATTTCAGGAGCCTCTTCTAGGGCTTTCTGCGCGGTATATATAGCTTTTTTAAAGGGTTTGGGTTGGTCTACGTTGCTCTGGTTTATATTGGTGGACATATAGAAGTATACAGTGGGGTGAAAGTTTTATTAAACCGTTTAGGGGGCTATTCCCTAGGTTTTTCCCGTAGATATATAATAGGATACGGCTCTTGCAGCGACCCTATGATTCTTAGAGGAGCTCCACACCGTGGACATGGGTATCCTTCTTCTGTGCGTGTGGCCTTTTGGATTGTTCTTTCCTCTTTATTAGGTTGTTGTTCAATATCACCAGTTTTGTCTGGAGTTTCCACCTTATAAAAGGATGAACATCCCAAAAAACATTCGGCTACAGTTTCCATTTTAGATTATACCACATTCTAGCCAATTTCAGTATATTTTTTCAATGTTTTTGATTATTATAAAAATCTTTTCCTGTATAATCCCTAATGGCAAGGGCATCACAGCCAAAAAGAAAAATCACCAGATATCCTGGTACCAAAGACTTCTTTTTTGAAGAGGCCCGGTACCTTACGTATGTGCTAGAGACTTGGCGTAAAACCTGTAAACGTTTTGGTTTTAGTGAGTATTATCTTCCTTTGCTTGAAGAGGCAAGGCTTTATAAAGAGAAATCAGGAGAAGAGGTTGCAAACAAACAGCTTTATGAGTTCAAAGACAAAGGCGGAAGAATTGTTGCTATTCGGCCTGAAGCAACTCCGGGCCTTGCTCGAGCGGTTTCAGAGTTTTATAAAGGAGTAAAAAAGCCCCTTTTTCTTTTCTCAATAATGAACTTTATGCGGTATGAACGTCCTCAAAGCGGTAGGATGCGTGAGTTCTGGCAACTTAATGTAGATATAATCGGAGAAAAAAGCCTGTTTGCTGATCTTTATATTATTGTAGTTGCGCTTGAGGTAATTCTTGCCTTTGGTAAAAAAGAGAAAGCTTTTCGCTTCTATATCAACAGCCGACCATTAAGTGAACTAGTTCTAAGTGAACTTGGAGTTAAAAAAAACTACTACCAAGAGATATTCCGCTTCATTGATAGGTTGTTAAAGCTTAATAGTACCCAGTTTGAAAAGGCTTTAAAAGAGCTTAGTAAGAAGCCGTACGTGACAAGAGATCTTATTGATTATTTGACACTACTCTACTCTTCCTTACAAGAAGATTCGTTAGATACTCTGTTTACATCGTCTGTTTTTTCGAGACTGCAAGATCAACCAGAATATAAGAAGGTTTTTGAGATTATTAATACCTTAAAAGAGGTCGATGATTATAAAGACTATATCTTTTTTAATCCAGCTATTGTGCGTGGACTTGATTATTATGACGGGATTGTTTTTGAGGCATTTGATACAAGTGAGAACAACAAAAGATCATTGCTAGGGGGTGGAAGATACAACACCTTAGGCACCCTCTTTGGTATCGATGATCTTCCCGCAGTAGGTTTTGGATTAGGAAACTACACCTTTATGCAGTATCTTAAAAATTGGGGGCTTTTAGAGAAGATTCCAGATGGAGAGGTCTTAGTTTTTGTTCCTATTCTTGAAAAGATGCCTTTTAGTGATTACGTAACGCTTGTAAGATCAAAGAAGTTAGAAAAGATCCTTAAAGAAGAATACAATATTACAAAACCCATATCGTTTGTATTCGGCACAAAACCGATGAAGGTCAAAGAGGCTTTACGTTATGCTAATAAACGTGGATATCAGGTTGTTATACTTTACGGCGAAAGAGAGAGAGAAGAGAAAAAGGTAACCGTAAAAGTTTTATAAAAGATCTTACAAGATGGACAATAAGACTATCAAACTTTTAGGGCTTAAGCCCTTTGATAAACCTACTCTAGAACAGTGGTTTATTACTAAACTCCATCAAGCAAAGCTTATCGACAAGAAGCTTGCCTTAATAGAAACTTTTCGACCTATAGGTAAGCTTTCTGATTTTTTTACTCCACTTGGACTAATCGTATATCACAACGAACTTCACCGTTTACTTGATAATCTCTCTAAGAGGTTTAAGTTAAAAGCAATAGTACTAATTCTAAAAAGCAGAAAGAGGGCTTATACTATTCCGTACAACCGTTATGTAAGAAGCTATATAAGAAAAAACTACAAAATTTTGCTTGAAGCCGATAAGTTCTGGATTATAAAAACAGATTCTTAATCTAAAACTATCTGTTCAACATTTTGCTTTAATCCTTCTAATTCTGGTGGCTTTGGAAGGTCAAAATACACATCTTTGGTAATATCGATCTTAAAACTACCCCCTTGGGTTTGCCAGATGGTTATGCTAAATGTGGTTGAGGGTTTGTTGTATCTTACTATGCCGAGGGTGCAGTAGAGTTTGTTCTGTTCATAGTACGGCTCATAGTTACAGAAAAGGTTAAGCTCATCGTACGGTACGTTTAAAGCGTTTCTGACTAGGTTTGACATGTTTGCAAGCTCGAATACTACCTGCTGTTTTATTGTGTTTATATTTCTACACTCTTCTTTTTTCGGAAGACTTCTTTTTACAACACTTAATGGAATACTCGCAAAAAACGGATTATTTAGATTAACCGCATTTGGGGTACAACTTTCTTCAAGATGCAGATACCTGCTAAGATCTCTAATAAACGTCGGAATATTTTCATCTTCTGATATGGCTTTTGTAGTTACTGTTTTATATGCTTTAATCTGAAAAAGTGAGATGTAGTCTACTTTTTTGGCTTGATACTGTTTAATCATTTTTAACGTAGTTATGCCTCCAAAAGGAATAATTAGAAACAGCGCAATAGTAAAAATGTCAATTGCTAATCCGCGCCTAACTATCGGTGAATCTATGATCGATGATATCTTTTCTTCTTTGTTTCTATAGAGTTTTACTAATCCGTTAATAAGCATGTGGCCAATACAGAGGATGTTGGTAATAAGTATAAAAAATCCAACAATGCGTTTGTAGGTGATTCCTTTTATGGAGATATAAAGCCAGAGCTTGTAGAGGGCAAGCCATGAGAGGAGAAAGATCCCTCCAAAAAGTATTGTCGTAAGTATCTTTAATTTTTTACTTTTTGCAAATCCTTTTACTATCGAAGGATACAAAGGAATTATTAGCGCAAAGAAGATCCCCTCAGTTACCATAAGTTGGAAAAATCCAGAGGTGGCGTACTCTGCGATGTTAGAGATATTATATCGGGCAAAAAGTTCAGAAAGATCAAAGAATACAAGACTTGCAATCTGTGAAACAAGAAATATCACTAAAGTTAGGGTGGGAAGAAACAGTATAGCAAAGATTGTGTTGGGTTTTAGGGTGAATTTTAACTGGGGTTTGGTCTTTTTAATCTTTGATGGCACGAAAAACACAAAATGAGGAACATTTCGCATTATGAACCACAACGGAAGAAGTGTTAATAAAAATCCGACGGAAAAAACATAGAGATATTCCATAAGAGTCGTAAAAGGTACATAACGCTTTATGGTATCAAGAAGCTCCTTTAATATAGGGTCTATGCTTGCAAGTATCTCTAATAGGAGATAAGCTACAACAACTGTACTTACTGTCAAAATAAAAATCCGCAAAAGTTTTCGTTTTTTATCTGTGTGTTCTTCTGTGATAAATGATAAAAAGTTTTTTGCAAGCGAGATTAGTGTAAGAAGCCATAAGATACCAGACCAGAAGTGAATAAACGCACCGCTTATAAGAAACAAAAGAAACGATTTGAGGTCTAGGTTTTTAAGGATAGCAATAAGCGAAACAGTTACTGTTACCCCTGTAAAGGTTAAAAAGTATACAGCGATCCACGGAATTTGATGCACAAACCAAAGATCTCCGAGAATAAGGCTTAATCCGAAGCTAAGAAGCAGTAGAATGCTTGTGTAGTAAAGAAGTTTAATACTTTTTAGAGTAAAGATCTCCTTGTTCTCTTTTTGAAACTCTGCCAGAGCCAAGATTCCCCAGACTCCAATAGCTAAGGGGATGAGAGCTCTTAAAACTCCAAGATATGTTAAAGGATGATACTCAGGCAAAAAGGTGTCTATTGTTTGAGATTTATAGAAAAAGAGGCTTTTGAAGACAAGCTGTAAACTGTTTGTAGCATAAGCGATTATAAAGAGAATACCGATTACAGCTGAGATTATAACCGCCTTCTGTTTGAGGGATCTTTTAAAGAATACACTTTCGATTTTCGAGTCATTAAATAGGGCTTCAACAAGGTTTGTCATTAGGGTATTATAGCGTGGGGATTTCTGTTAGGAGAGGGGGCTTGGCTGTAGCCATGCAAGTGAGAGGTTTTTTATCTTTGGGGGCAGTTAGTGGGGGGTAGCTGTAAAGCTCGGTTCATTGCTGTCCACATCGCCCCTCCTACTGTGGCTTGACCCTCCTTTATGGGTTCACCAATCTCTGGTTTGCCGGGGATTTCTTCTGCATCTAGCTTAACTAACGGGCCGTAGTAGAGTGGAGGCTTGTTGCGGTCTTGTTGTGGGGGAATTGCAAAAAGGGTGATCTTTGTTCCATCTGTTCTTTTTATTTCTTGCCCGTCGGAGGATTCAAACCACACTTCAGCTTCTACACATCCTCCTTGCCCTATTACCGTAACTTTGTTTCCTTTCGGGGTTTGGGTGACTATAACGATCTTTCCTTCTAATTCTAGAAATTTCTCTAGTATCCCTGTAGTTGATTCCGTAGTACCCTCATCGTCAGGTCCTCTCAAGCGTTGGTTATGTAACTTTGCTAGTGCTTCTTCCATCCATTGCAAGATCTCATCAGGAGACGTTCCTTCTAATAGGGGCGGTGAAAACAGTCCCTCATCTACAAGGATTCGTATTAATAGAAAGTCACTTGTGATTTCTTTCCACATTTCAAGTCTCCTATCTGTGTCTATTTGTTCTTGGGGTAGTATGGGAGTTGATGTTGGTTGAGATGGGGCCACAGGTGTTGGAAGGATGTGTGTTCTGGTTGGGGGTTGAAGTTCTTCGGGGGAAGCAAGTTGCTCATTACATCCCCGTGGGTTTACTATCATAAAGAGGGCGAGTACCCATGGTGCCGCCTTTAGTATAGGGTTATTTTGGCGTGTTTGTGCATCTTTCTTTTGTTTCCTAGGATACCCTTCTTTGTTAAATAAGACGTGCCTTCTCCGTTCCATAACAAATTATACCATATAATAACAAGATATAGGGTATCCAAATGACCC
Organism: Candidatus Dojkabacteria bacterium; assembly: GCA_015485585.1. Taxonomy (GTDB): domain Bacteria; phylum Patescibacteriota; class Dojkabacteria; genus S139-149. The sequence goes on from WFTI01000004.1 coordinate 6,979, forward strand.
CCTGTTATTTACTTAACCTGACCCAACATATTGGACCCAGCGGGATTCGAACCCGCAACCTTCCCCATGCGACGGGGACGCTCTAGCCGTTGAGCTATGGGCCCCTACTCTACTCCACTCTACCCTACTCTTCTCTACTTACGTTTACAAAGTCTCTTCAACCTTATATTCAACCACAAGGGGTACACTAAATTCTTTCGGGTATTTTAGCACTGATTCCATGATCTTTTTAATTTTCTGCGGCCATTTTCTGACAAAATACTCTGTTTTTGGAACCTCAAAAACCAACTCATCATGGATCTGGAGCACAAGTTTTGCTCTGTTTTCTTGTACATCTTTATCGTTTTCAAATATCTTTTTAATCGCAGTGCGGATTATATCGTCGCTTCCGCCCTGAATAGGCATGTTAATTGCTTCTCGAAAAGCAGCCTGTCTTCGGTTCTTGTTATTACTTGTGATGCCGTAAATATAACGACGGCGCCCAAAAAGTGATAGTACAAATCCATGCTCAATTACAAAATCTTCTATCTTTTGCATGTATTCTTTTACTTTTGGAAACTGTTCAAAATATGTTTTTAGAAACTCCTCGGCTTGGTGATAATCGATGTTTAGGGTCTGTGAAAGCCCATAGGGGCTCATACCATAAACGATTCCGAAATTGATAACCTTGGCAACCCTCCGTTCATTATCTGTAATCTTATCGTATGGTTTGTTAAATATCTTTGAGGCGGTTTCTCTATGGATATCTCGCTTATCTATGAATGCTTTTATTAGATTTTCATCTTGGCTTGTGTGGGCAAGAACCCGAAGGTCGATCTGAGAATAATCAAATGATATAAATATATTTCCTTTTGCAGGAACAAAAAACTCACGTACCTTTGCCCCCTCCTGCGTACGTAGCGGAAGATTCTGCAGATTAGGATTACTTGATGCAAGCCTACCTGTGGTGGTACGAAGAGGATTAAAGGTGCTATGCACCTTTGTACATGGTTCGCTATTTTGGTTAGAAGATCCATCAAACATACTCATCTGAGAATTGGCAGGCTCTATCGGGTTTTGTATGTATTTACCTTCAATAAAAGGTTTTACATAGGTACTATGTATCTTCTGAAGCTTTCGGTACTCTATCAGATAGTCTATGACAGGATGGGTTCCTCTAAGCTGTATAAGGGTATCTATATCTGTTGCGTATGTTGTTTTGCGCTTTTTTATCGGAGTAAGTCTAAGCACCTCATAAAGCACATGGGCAAGCTGTTTGGTGGATCGTACATTAAATTCAAATCCTACTGTTTCGTGGATCTTTTTTTCGATCTCTTCTAACTTTTCTTGGAGTATCTGATTGTATTCTTTAACTTTGTTTAGATCTACACAAAGTCCGTTTTTCTCCATTAAAGCGACAGCCAAGGCAGTATAGGGGTCAATCTGGGTAACAAGTTCAAAACTTTTTTTATTAAAATCTTTATCAAGCTCTTTTAACTTCTTTGCCTGCATCAAGGCTATGTTTGTGGTATATTCAATCAACTGCTCTTTATCAAGCGTAGTATCAAGGTACATTGTTACAAGATCTTCTAATGAGTATGATGTACGTCCTGTAATAAGCGCGTATGCACCAAGCTGTATATCGAATACTCCTGTTTTGAGAGTATTTACTATGTGAGAAACCACTTTAGACAGTGTTTGATTTTCTGAGGCTGTTATTAAATCTCTGAAAAGTCCTATAATATTGTACGTTATCCAATTTTGTTCAAGTTTTTTAGTAAGATATGCAACATAGAGCCTCTGATTATAGTAAACCCATATTGTAGTCTTTGAGGATCTAACTTTTTCAAGTAGGTCGTAGATTTTATGGGTCAACTCTTTTGGTGAATACTCCTCTTTGCTTTCGACCTGTAACGGTTCAAGCTCTACTTTCTTTGTCGCATCAGAGATATATTCAGGTTCTTTCCCGGTTATTACAGTATAGAGTTTGTTAATTTTCGGAATAAGACTCTTAAATTGCATATGGATAAAGGTTTTATAAGCTTTTTGAATATCAAACTCTGCAAGACTTGCATCTTCTAGATTAAAAACAATAGGAAGGTCTCTTTTGATGGTTGCAAGCTCTTTACTGAGTTTTGCTTCTTCGTATCCATCAGCAAGTTTTCGGTAAATAGATGGATTTTCTTTTGCTATTTTTTCTAAATTTTTGTAGATGTTCTCAAGTGATCCGTATTTTTGAAGAAGCATTACTGCGGTTTTAGGTCCTATGCCACGAACACCAGGGATATTATCTGAGGGGTCACCTACGAGGGCTTTGTAATCTATAACCTGTGAAGGGGTTACTCCAAGAATCTTTTTTACCATCTCTTCGTTTACTTTTACAAGATATTGGAATCTCTTGTACGGAGCTAAGATCGTTACGTAGTTATCAACCAGTTGGTAAAGGTCTTTATCATTTGTAAGAATAAAAAGCTCTTTAGGTTTATTAGGAGTGTTTTTAATAATCTTTGTTAAGGTACCGATTATATCGTCTGCTTCGTATCCTTCAATCTCAAAAATAGGAATATTAAGCGAGCTTATCACCTCTTTTATGGCTTTAAACTGCCCTGTTAGTTCAGAATCGGTTTTAGGGCGTTTAGCTTTGTACCCCGTATATTTCTTATGTCTAAAAGTAGGAGCTTTTGAGTCAAACGCACAAACCACATATTTAGGAGTAAACTTAAGTAACAGGTCAAGCAACATGCTAGTTACGCCGTATACAGCGTTTACGGGTTCTCCTTGAGCATTCACCAAAGAGATAGGATAAGCATGATAAGCCCTATGCATTAAAGAGTTAGTATCAATAAGAATAATAGAGTCATTTAGAGGTTTCATTTAAGGAGTATAGCACCCTACCGTTTGCTTACGACTCATTAATAATGATCTGCTTTTGTACGGAAATTAGGTACGATTCAAAATGAATAAGTTAAACACTCCATGCTATACTTTCTTGTGGTAAAAGGTAGAAAGAAAGTACAATCCTACAAAAAAGGGGCTACTACTAATACCAAGCAGAAATTCTACTGATTTACCGAGAGATTATACGGAAAGGCTGCAAGGGGAAGACATGTAAAATATGTGCCTCTTTCTAAGATACGTGAATTATTAGGACTAATTCCATGCCGATCTAGAGTGAGGTAGGTGATAAATATGATGTAGTAGACTTATCCAAGAAATTACACAAAATCTATCTTTCATTCACAAAAGGTTAAGTTTATGCTATAAACATATCATTCATTTAGATACGCAGGCACTGTTCTATGC
>WFTI01000005.1 GCA_015485585.1 Candidatus Dojkabacteria bacterium
CTCTTCGACAGGTAGATCGTGCTTTAGATGAAGACGATGATTTTATGAAATATTTTCTGTTATTGCCAGAGATGAAGTTACCTGCAGCTGTGATAGACTCTGCCGGTGCTTTTCCGCCTCCTTTTAGCCATCCATTAATCTCCCATTCCACTCATTAAGGTAGTCATTTATTTCGTTCCATTATAATCCTCCCATGGGAGCGAAGAAAACGAAAAGAACAAAGAAAACAGATGTCGACATACTAGACCGCGAAGTAATGCAGGTTACCCTAAAAGAGGCACTCTGGGCTTATTGGAGGTATCTTGTACTTGCTTTTAAAGCAAACTCCAAGTTATTTACCCTCTTTGTGATGTTTCTTGAGCTTTATTCAGCTCTAAATCCGATACTAAATGCATTTTTAATAGGAAAAGTAATCAACATTATCGTATATTCACCGACCAATATAACCTTGTTAGGGGTCTATATTAGTTTACTTGCGATCTTGTACCTTTTTTCAGGGATCTTGTTTGGTAGGGGAGGCATCGCAGATATTTTTATTGATAAATATTACAGAAACCTCGAGGGTTACTTTGATTTTCTTTATCTAGAAACTTTACGGAAAACCCCTATTGCGGTGCTAGAGCACCCTCTTTTTATAACAATGAAACAACGAAGTAGCGGGTATTTTGACAATAATAACATGCAGATTTTTTCTGAGTTCAGATTTATATTTTCAAGTATTTCGAGATTCTTCTCTGCAGCTACCTTTTTTATCGGTTTAGGGTACTGGTACTTTGTTCCGATCGCCCTGGTTTTAGGTTTGATCTTTGGCTTTGGATGGATGCAAAACTTAAAGCTTCGTAACAGATCGGTTGACCGCACCCTTGAGGCCCAAAGGGTACAGGATATGGCTATAGAATTAGTAGACAACTTATCAGTATTTACTATCTCACGTCTTTTCGGATTTGACGTTTTTGTTCTTAAAAGATATGCGCCGTTTAGATACCTGCGTTGGGATCTCAATCATTATATAGACCGTATTCTACGAATAAAAACATACTTACCTTCTAAACTCCCACTTCTTGTTGGAGAGTTGGCAATGGGCTTAAAACTTTTATATGATACATTTTTGCGTAAGATCAAAGTGGGTGACTTTACCTTTTTAATGGGACAGCTACAGAACATAATTCTGCCTCTTTCTGGCACCATGGCTAGCATCTCATGGCTTTATTCCGAAGCTTATTTTCTCTATGTTTACCTATTGCTTATTGAAGGAAAAATAAGCAAGAAACTCTACCGGCGTATTTTAAGACAAGCCCAAAAAGAGAAGATAGCATCAAAACTCTATCGTGTTTCAGTGTCTTCATTAAAAGGAAAAGATATTCAGATTAAAGACCTGTGGTTTAGGTATCCTGAAGCAAAAGAATATGTCCTGAGGGGAATTAATATGCAGATCCCCTACGGCACCAATGTAGCTATAGTAGGAGACAACGGAGCCGGGAAAACGACCCTTCTTAAACTGATCTTGGGAGCATATCCGTCATATAAAGGAAGCCTGCGGGTAGGCGAACACGAGGTTTATGAGTATGAACCCGATTCTTACCTGCTTAATTTCAGCATATTACCGCAAGAGTTCCCTGTTTTACCTTTTTTAACTGTTGCTCAGTTTGTCCAGATAGATGAGGTTACTAAAAACGAGAAGTTAATTTTAGAACCTTCCAAATTTTTCTTTGAGAATTTCTTTGGAAATAAACGCGAGTTTTACGAATTTGTCGATCAGGTAATCAAAGGAGAGATTAAAGATATCTATCGTGATTATCTGTTACCACGCATCTACCAAGAAGATATAAACCAAGAGAAGGTCAAAAAAGTGCTAAAGGAGGTTGCTTTATATGATGATATAAAGCAATTTTCTGCAGGAATAGATACGTTTTTGCATCCTACCTTTAAAAATGGAGTGCGTCCTTCCACAGGGCAGTGGCAGAAGTTAAATATTGCACGTATCCTTTATGCTCCGCGTGATATCTTGATCTTAGATGAACCTACCAGCGCGATTGATCCTCATACAGCCTTTAAGATAGTTGATAAACTTTTTGAGAGATTCTCTGATCGCACCGTGATTATTGTATCGCACCGATACTCCACGATAGTGAACGCAGACTACATTTATGTGTTACGTAACGGAAAGATAATAGAGCACGGAACCTTAAAAGATCTTCTTCGCAGAGAGGGATATTTCGCAAAAGCATACAGGGAGGAAAAAGAAAGGTTAGAGAGAAGATGAGACTAGAAATTTTTTAGATAACGCGCATAGTTTACTAAGACTTTTGAGGGATCTAAGGCTTTTACGGAGAGCACAATATTAGATGGAAGTTCTGTTTTATTAAGCAAGAAAAAATCAAAATCAATTCATCGACGGTGACCGTATTGTAGGGCCAAAGCCGTACCACCTGCAAGTACTAGTTTATATTTTTTGGTTAAATCTTCTAACTTTGGTAAAACAGCCTTTTGCCGTTCGTTTAAAATCTCAGTAAATATTTTTATCATAGCCTTGTCTTGTTTATGTCTTATTCATCATTCATCAAAAGTTTATCCCAGAAAACCTTAAATTGAGGACGTAAATTCAACCTTTTCTTTGAAGCAATTCTGACATATACGCTTTTTAATGCATCTTTGTCAGGATATCGGTATATCTTTCGCCATTCTTTGATTGTTCCGTAGTTTATTAAACGCTCTAATAAGGCCTCGGCAGACAGTTCATTAATATTTTTTACATCCCAGAAAATGGGCTTTATCTCTTGGGCTATCTTTATGAGATACTTGCGCAGGCTATTTGGAGTTTGGCGTTTTTTAGGAGAGGTTGTGGACATATGGGATTGTAGCATTTTGGGCGTTCATTGGTCTGTTTTTTGGTATTGTTGCAACTGCATGGCAATTTCAAGCATAATAGTCTCGTCACGGATTCCAGGATAAAACTTTTGGTTGTTGTTAAAGCGCTCTGTTGCGGAGGTTACAAGATCTCTAACTGTTTTGGGGTCTAGGTTTTGTATGTGTAGTATCAAAGTCTGGGCGATCCTTTTTATAAGATTAAAAATACGGTTATATTCTTCTTTTAACAACATTTGTTCAAATATCACCCGCATTCCTAAAAGCCGTGTTATTTTAGCAAGCGGTCCTCGATGCCCTGTTTTTCTCGCATCAGTGTACCGTAAGTACTCCCATACTAGGGTTGCTAATAAGTAGGGATAGTTTAGTATCTGACCTTCTCTTAACACCTGCTCGATTTTACGACTTGCATCTTCCAAATCTTGGATAGTTATCTCTTCTATGGTGGATAGGGGTTTTCTTCTGATGCCTCTCAATAGTTCGTTTATAACTGGTAAATATCGTTTTAGTATCAATTCTTTTGCTTCTCGGTTTACACCTTTTTGATATTCTTCCCACCATTGTTGTGTAGCGTCAACAGTAGAGAGCCAAGGTTCTTCTTCCTCTTTTCTTTTCCACGGCAGTGGTAGTAGCCTTTTCAGCCGTTGCTGGGCTGATGTGCCAAAACGTGGTTTTTCTGGCTGACTGGGCTCAAAGCTAGCCAGCCCTATGTCGTCATGCCTTTGGGAGACTTTGCTAATGAGATCTTTTAAAAAAGCACCAAAGGTGAGGTTGGGATTTTTTGCTTTTTGCTTCTTATAAGTATAGTACAATTCTTGCCAGAGAGTATGATCCTTTATAACTTCCGCTTTTCTTCTTCTTCTTCCTCTTTTTCTTTCTCTTGGATTGCTTATGGCTCTAAGCACATCAGCTATACCGTCTGTGGCGACAATAACACCGATAAAATTTCCTCGGGCTATTTCTAGGGTTGCAGACTTCCTTGTCTGGACATCTCCCCCACTCAAGATGCTGATCTTGACGTTTCCGTTGTTGCTATCTTTTGTTAAAATTACTACTGGACTATCTCCCTCAATAAGGATATTGAGTGTTACTTGCTTGGCATCTACAATAACATCTACAGTAGTTCGAGTTGTGTGCCCTTCAAGTCTTCCGTATTCGTCGAATTTTCTATGATTATTTACATCTAACTGCTCAAGGGGGGTGTCCCTGAGAGCTGCTGCTACAGCATCTTTGGCTGATTCTCCAGACAATCTTAACCACCTCCTACTATTATCTATTAGAGGTACAGTGCTTACACCGTCTGCCACCACCAGCCTAACTTTTGTTAAGCCTGGTCTGAGGTGTAGTGATATGGCGCCTACCGCATCTTGTCCGTTTGTATCACTTTGACCTATCCATCCTTTCGTCTCTGCCACAGCCTTAGTTTGTATCGGGGTATGAAAGGGGGCTAAAAGACAAGAGATATTGCCTATTCCGTCTAGCCTCTGTTCGATCAGAGAAAGCGATTCTTTGGTATCTGGATTTAGTTCTATTCTACGAGGTACAGGTAAATGTTCTTTACCTCTTCTCATCTTAAAATTATGCCATATGTTAGAATACCCCCCTCCCTTGAACCCTTAAAATCTTATGATATAATAACCTCAGGTTGGTACCTTAGAAGGGTTTGGTGGTTTGAGTAAAGAGCTCCTCAGTAATACGCTGGCACAATCTTAGCTCGTTTCTTCGGTAATTTCTGACACTTTTTCGGCGTATTACTAAGGGGCTTATGGTCCCTTCAGGTGAAGGCTTTTTAGCCTTTGCCTGTTTGGGGCACATTGACAATCGGGTCTTGTGCCGGAGTAAGAAGAGAAGGGCACGGAGTGGATGCCTTGGGACCGCAGGCCGATGAAGGGCGTGCTAGGCTGCGATAAGCCCGGGTGAGGCGCCTAGAGCCGTTATCAGCCCGGGATCCCCGAATGGGAGAACCCGGCAAGTTATATGCTTGCCACCTGTAAAAGGTGTATGCCCCTTCTGGGGTATACACACAGGGGGGAACCGGCCGAAGTGAAACATCTCAGTAGGCCGAGGAAAAGAAATCAAAACCCGTGCTTTGCACGGGTACCTGCCCTTTAGGGTAGGTAGAGATGCCCCAAGTAGTGGCGAGCGAACGGGGCATAGCCCAAACCTTGGCGGGTGAGAGGCGTTTGCCTCTCTAGGCGGTTGGGCCAATTCCCGTCAAGGGGTTGTGGGGGTTCCCTAGGGGCGCCAACCCAGCCCCGACGGTAGCCTGTTGTGGTAGGGGAAGCGGTTGGAAAACCGCGCCATAGAGGGTGAAAGCCCCGTACCCGAAACCGCAACAGCGCCGTGGGAACTTCCCGAGTAGCACGGAGTCGGTGGAGCTCTGTGCGAAGCTGGGTGCACCATCATCCAAGGCTAAATACCTGCGGTCACCGATAGCGCACCAGTACCGCGAGGGAAAGGTGAAAAGTCCCCCGGGTAGGGGTGTGAAAAGTGCCTGAAACTCCGTGCCTACAGTCAGTCGGAGGGTGAAGACCTCCTTTTGGAGGTTGTAGCCTGACGGCGTGCCTATTGAAGAATGAGCCCGGGAGTTACTACGCCTGGCGAGGTTAAGGCATGGCAGTGCCGAAGCCATAGGGAAACCGAGTCCGAAAGGGCGATGAGTCAGGCGTAGTAGACCCGAAACCGGCCGAGCTACCCATGCCCAGGGTGAAGGGTGGGTAAAACCACCCGGAGGCCCGAACGGGTGTCCGATGCAAAGGGCTCCGATGAGGTGTGGGTAGTGGTAAAAAGCCTATCGAGGTCGGTGATAGCTGGCTCTCCCCGAGACAGCTTTCCGGCTGGCCTCGCGCAAATAACCGTGGAGGGGTAGAGCACTGTTTGGGGTAGGGCCCAAAGCGGGTACCTATCTCAGGCAAACTCCGAATACTCCACGGCGAAGGCGCGGGAGTTAGTCCCTGGGGGTAAGCTCCAGTGGACGAGCTGGGGAACAGCCCAGACCTACATCTAAGGCCCCAAAGTGCCCGCTAAGTGCCAAGCAAGGATGTGGGGTTCCGAAGACAGCTGGGAGGTTGGCTTAGAAGCAGCCACCCTTTAAAGAGTGCGTAACAGCTCACCAGTCGAGGAACCCTGCACCGAAAATAATCGGGGCTTAAGCGGGCCGCCGAAGTTTAGGGTCATCTGTAAGACGGGCTTTTGCTCGTCTTATGGATGGCGGTAGGGGAGCGTACCGTGCATGCTGGCACTCTGTCTGTGCAGAGGAGTCAGAACAAGGCGATGAAGCCACTCCGTAAGGAGTGGTGGAGCGCACGGTAGTGAGAATCCGGGCATGAGTAGCGTAAGGCGGGTGAAAACCCCGCCCCCCGAAAGCCCAAGGTTTCCGACGCAACGTCAATCGGCGTCGGGTTAGGCGGGACCTAAGGTACTGCCCGCTGTAATGGCGGGTAGGCCGATGGGCAGCCGGTTAATATTCCGGCCCTAGCCTGAGATAGCGGCACCTTGTGTGCCCCCGCCGATGGGGTGACGGGGTGGGCCGTGGCGGAGCCCGTATCTGGTATGCGGGTGCAACCAGCAAGGCTGGAAGGATAGGAAAATCCGTCCTTCCGTTAAGGTCGAGCTGGGACGCCAACCATACCCTTCGGGGTATGGGAGTTCGCTAGGTCTGCCTCCAGGAAAAGCCTCTAGGCGGTGTATCTCAGGCTACCCGTACCGCAAACCGACACAGGTGGGCTGGTGTAAATGCACCAAGGGGTACGGATCAACCCGGGTTAAGGAACTCGGCAAATTGACCCCGTAACTTCGGGAGAAGGGGGGCCCAGCACGTGACGTTACCCTTTTATGGGTGGCCACGTGATCTGGGTCGCAGAGAATAGGCCCTGGCGACTGTTTACCAAAAACACAGGTCCCTGCAAACCCGCAAGGGGATGTATAGGGGCTGACGCCTGCCCAATGCCAGAAGGTTAAGGAAGGGGGTGAGGAACTCTGTCTCTCTTCGGAGAGTCAGAGCTTCCAAGCTCCCGACCTAAGCCCTGGTGAATGGCGGCTGTAACTCTGACGGTTAGCGCTGCGGGAGGTGCGCGGACAGTTTCGTGTCCGTGCGCGCAGGTTTTTGGGGCGCGCCTTTGGCGCGCCCCAAAAAAACCAAAACCTCCCTAAAAGCGCAGGGCCGTCGTAAAATCCCGCTATATGCTGGGACGCCCTGCAAGAGGCAAAAAGCTACCGCCTCTTGCAACTGTCTGTGTACCGAGTAGGTGAAGATCACAGGCAGGGGGCAATCAGCAGGGAAGATCCTTTAAAACAATCCTCCCACTGTATAATCTCGTTATGGGAATGCGAGATAAATACAAAAGATTCTTCTTGGGAGGATTAATCGAAGGTGAAGGAAGCTTAGTAGTCGTGGTTCGCAAACGCAAAAATCTAAAATTCGGAATAAGCATTGACCCTGAGTTCTACATTTATCAACACAAAAAACGTAGAAAACTGCTAGAGCTTGCACGATCGGTTTTTAATACCGGCAGTATTTATAAAAAGGCAGGCTCAAAAGATATCTTGGTTTTTGCTATCCGTGACAGGCGAACCATCTATGAGAAAGTAATTCCATTTTTTGAGCGTTATGTTTTACCGTTTGGAGCAAAATATAACGAGATGTTTCCTTACTATAAGAAGCTAGTAGAGCTTATGATGCAAAAAGCGCATCTTTCTGAAGAAGGAATTAAAAAATTACTAGATCTGGTTGAAGAGATTCGTAAAAGATCTTAGTGGGAGGATTGTAAAAAGGATCCCCTCAGAGACCATACGCGGGATGCCGGTCAACTCCTCGAGTAGAGGAGATACCGGTGAAGATATGGTCCAATCCACTATTTAGTGGATTGCCTAAGGTAGCGTAATCCCTTGCCGGTTAATTACCGGCCTGCATGAAAGGCGTAACGACTGGGGCACTGTCTCAACCCGGGATCCGGCGAAAATGAACTGGCCGTGAAGATGCGGCTGACACCCACCAGGACAAAAAGACCCCGGGAGCTTTACTGCAGGTTCGCATTGGGTCGTGGCACATCCTGCGCAGAATAGGTGGGAGGCTGTGAAGCGCCCTCTTCGGGGGGCGTGGAGCCGCCAGTGAGATACCACCCAGGGTGTGTTGCGTCCCTAACCTCCGTAAACCTCGGGGCAAGGAATTTTTTAAATTCCAAGCCTCGAGGGGAGGGACAGTGCGTGCCGGGCAGTTTGGCTGGGACGGCTTCCTGCTAAAGGGTAACGCAGGAGTCCAAAGGTCCGCTCAGGCGGTATGGAAATCCGCCGTAGAGTGCAAAGGCAGAAGCGGGCTTTACTGCGAGGCCGACGGGCCGAGCAGTCGCGAAAGCGGGGCTTAGTGATCCCTTGGCTCCACATGGGAGGGCCAAGGCTTATCGGACACTAGTTACCCCGGGGATAACAGGCTGGTGGCGCCCGAGCGTCCACAGCGACGGCGCCGTTCGGCACCTCAATTTCGGGGTGTGTAAGGAGGAGCTTACCTGCCTACTAAGATACCCCCTAGGGTATGCATAATGCATATCTTAGGGAGGGTTTTGAGGTTGGCTGGTGGGTGAACTCCTTACAAAGCACCGGCTCATAACGGAGAAGCCCCTAAGGTGTAACACCTCTGCTGTACAATTACGTATGACAGAAAACACCTTAGCGGGTAACTCCGTGGGAAGTCGGGCTGCCTTAAGCGAGCTTACAAAGAGGCAGAAAGAACTGATAATAGGGTGCGTGTTGGGTGATGGGCATGTACGAAAACTTGCCGGTAGGCAATATGCATTTTTAGAGATCAACCATTCAATAAAAGCAAAAGAATATGTTGAGTGGAAATACTCCTTGTTAAAGGAGATCGTGAAGTCTCCTCCACAAAAGAGGAGACAAAATAAGGGCATATTCAAAGAAGCCTACCGGTTTACAACCCGACAGCACCCATTCATCGAAGAGGTTTATAAAAAGTTTTATAAGGATGGGAAAAAGGTGATCCCGAAGGGGTTCACCTTAACACCTTTTATTCTTGCGGTATGGTTTATGGATGATGGCTCTTCTACCAAAAAGGGAGACATCTATCTAAATACTCAACAGTTTGATCTGAAGTCTCAGCGAAGGCTTCTTCATGCCTTGCGCCAGCTTCAGATCAAAGCCCGGTTGAACAAAGACAGAAGATATTACCGAATAAGAATCAAAAAAGAAAGCAGGGAGAGGTTTATTGAGCTTATCTCTCCCTATGTGATTGATGCGATGAAGTATAAGCTTAAGGCAGCCTTGACCCCGTAGAGACTTCACGGGAGTAAAGAGCAAGAGGAGTAAATCCTCTTGCCACCCACAGGCTCCCGTGGGGTGGTACCAAGTGCGGTACCGCAATACGCCGGCCCCATCTTGTCAGATGACAAGATGGGTGGAGGAATAGTCCAGCTTGCCATCAGAGGAAACACGGGCTTTGTGGGGCGCGCCTTTGGCGCGCCCCACAAGGTACCGCTTTCCTCGGGGCAAGAAGCACACCTTAATCTGCGCACCATATAATGTGCTTCTTGCTTGGGTACATAAAGTACCATGGCAAGTTTGCGATGTCGGCTCGTCGCATCCTGGGGCTGTAGGAGGTCCCAAGGGTGGGGGTGTCCACCCCTTAAAGCGGCGCGTTAGCTGGGTTCAGACCGTCGTGAGACAGGTCGGTCTCTATCCGGTGGGTGCGCACGAGGGCTGAGGAGTGTCGCCCCTAGTACGTAAGGATCGGGGCAAGGCAGCCTCTGGTGTACCTGCTGTCCCACCCGGGGCATAACGCAGGGTAGCCACGCTGCTTCGTGGAGAACCGCTGAAAGCATCTAAGCGGGAAACCCCCTCCAAGATTAGCCCTCGTTGGTACCATTATGGTACCGGGAGCCCCCTGGCAGACGACCAGGTTGATAGGCCCGAGGTGGAAGCCCAGTAATGGGTGAAGCCGACGGGTACTAATAGGGCGAAATCTTACTCCGGTTACAAGACCCGATTGTCAATGTGCCCCGTATTTTTCTTAGAAGGTATAATTCTTCATGGCAGAGAAATCCGCGAAAAAGTCTCAAAAATTAGATATATGGGCTCCTAATGTCCGAAAAATACTTCGTCTTGCCTACCATTTCGCAGTACTTGAAGGAACAAAACAGGTAGCTTTGCGACACCTTCTAGCGGCCTTAGTGTCAGTAAAAACAGCCGCATCTTACAAAGCAGTTGTAGAGATACTAAAGCTTCGTCCTGCAATTATCCGCAAAAATCTTTTAAAGGTAAATGTAAGCGAAGATGATATTGAGGCTCTTGTGAATAAAGAGCCCAAAGGTGACCTGCCGTTACATTCTTCGGTTCGCGAGGTGCTTCTTGAAGCCTTAAAACTTAGTAAACGGGTAGGTGCCTATTATGTGGGGAGTGAACATATTCTATTGTCTGCTTTAACGTTTATTTCAAAACATCATTCCCTTTATCCACGTGCTTACCATATCTTTCGTTTAGATGAGATAGTGCTTGAGGAGTTTGGCTTTAACCTGTTACAACGGAGTCTTACTCCTTTTAGAATGCTTGAGCAACAGATGCAAGAGAAGAAGAGCGGAGCTGTTGATCGGCCTATTAATGCGGATATGGGAGAAGATCTCTCAGAAGAAGCCATGTTTCGTTTGTTTACTAAAGATGTTGCTGTTGAAGCCCAAAGTTTTGCAGGAGATCTTTTACTTTCACGTAAAGAGTATGTTGATAAAATCCTTACCGCTTTACAGGGCCAGCTTACTAAGAACGTACTTTTAGTAGGAGAATCAGGAGTAGGAAAAACCTACCTTGTTTATGACCTTGCCATGCGTATCAGTTCAAAAAAGGTTCCTTTACATTTTCAGAACAAGAAGATCTTGCGTATAAGCCTTCCTGAAATCGTTGCAACCTCAAGATTTCCGCTTGATATTGAGAAAAGAATCATGGTTATCTTTAATATGGTGTACGGAAAAGAAGACATAATCTTGTTTATCGATAATATTCATCATCTTTTTAATCCTGCCCCAAAAGGCGGAATAAATCTTTACTCTTTACTTTTACCTATTCTTGAGAGCAGAAAGGTACAGATTATCGGTACCATGCCCCAAGAGGAGTTTAGAATGATCTCTGATATGGCTGTTGGGTTTAAGCGCATCTTTAATGTTATCGAGGTTGATGAGCCAAGTTATGATGAAACGATAAAGATACTTCTTCTGCACCTGAGACGTTGGGAAAGGTTTGTGAAAATTAACATTGATTACCCTGTACTAGAGGAGTTGGTAAAACTTACTGACAAGTATATAGTCGATGCTGTACTACCTCACAAAGCAGTTTCAGTACTAGATGCTGTTGTATCGTATGAACTTTTGCAACGGACACAGCCAGACGCAAGAGAATATGATATTTCTATGCAGTTAAATAATATTGAACATATGAAAGATGCCTATCTGGAGATAGGTGATATAGCTCAGCTTGAGAGTTTAGAGAAAGAAACAAAGCGTCTAAGAAGCAAGCTTGACAAGTTTCACAAACAACGTGAGAGTGTCTTACAAGAGGGCATTAAAATCACCCTTGAAAAGATAAGGTCTTATCTTTCTGAGTTAACAGGACTTCCTCTGTATATTGTTGATACTCAGGAGCGAACTAATCTTTTACGTATAGAAGAAGAGTTAAAACGTTACATAGTTGCCCAAGATGAGGCGATAGAAAAAGTGGCGTACGCTATTAAACGAGGAAGATTAGGGATCAGAAAAGATGACAGACCATGGGCTTCGTTCTTGTTTTTAGGTCCAACCGGAGTAGGTAAATCAGAGCTTGCAAAGGTGCTTGCCCGTTATCTTTTCGGAGATGATAAGCAGCGTCTTATTCAGATCGATATGAGCGAATTTATGGAGAGCCACAGTGTTTCACGGCTTATCGGATCACCCCCGGGATATGTAGGATACGAGCAAGGAGGATATCTTACAGAACGGGTAAAAGAGAACCCATATAGTGTAGTGCTTTTTGATGAGATAGAGAAAGCGGCTGATAATGTTCTAAATATTCTTTTGCAGATCCTTGAAGATGGGCATCTTACAGACTCAAAAGGAGAAACAGTTAGTTTTAAAAATACAATAATTATCCTTACCTCAAACATAGGAGCAGAAGAGATCTTTAAAGATCGCGTGTTAGGGTTTTACCGCGAGTCTGAAACCGAAGAAGAGGTAAGTCAGGCATACGAAAGCATGAAGGAGATCTTATTAAAACAGCTTTATAAAAAACTAAGACCAGAGCTTATTAACAGGCTTGATGATATTATTATCTTTAGAACCCTTACAAAAGATGATGCGCGCTTGATTTTAGATATTCTCTTGCGAGAGTTAAATGAAAGACTAGAAGAAAACCGAATTCGGGTGAAACTTACCCCTAGGGCTAAGGACTATCTAGTTAACAAAGGGTTTTCAAAAGAGTTTGGAGCTCGTGCCTTAAGGAGGGTTATTCAGCAGTATGTTGAGAATACAGTTGCTGACTATATCCTCGCAAAAAGATGGAAGATAAAACCGATCACAGATCTTATGCGTGAACTTACTCTTGATCTTGATAAAAAAACAAAGACACTACAGGTATCTAATGTGAAACGTAAATAAAGAGAGAATGTACAGATGCAGAAGCTGTGGTTATACCTCTTTAAAATGGTTTGGCCGTTGCCAAAACTGTGGGTCGTGGGAGATCGAGGAGATAACCGAAGAGAGATCTTTATTAAAAACAAAACCCAAAACCAGCTCCCAGATTAAAAAAGTTATACCCCGCGGGGTATCTAAATTAAAGAAAACTGTTGATAAAACACGAATATTTAGCGGACTAAATGAGGTCGATAATGTAGTTGGAGGTTTTATACCCTATGGAGTATATCTTTTCGGGGGTGAACCAGGCGTCGGAAAGTCTACACTTTTTATGCAGATTGCTTTAGATCTTGCAGCAAGGGAAAAACAGGTGTTTTATATCTCCTCTGAAGAGTCAGAAAGTCAGCTCCTTTCACGGTTTGAGAGGTTGGCAAAAGAAAGGTATGACCTTACTAAGCTTGATAAGTATCTTAAAGTGGCTTGCACAAATGTTGTAGAAGAGATATTAGGTGTGCTTTATGAGAAAACCCCTACTTTTTGTGTGTTTGATTCAATACAGGGTTTTACTACCTTAACAAGCAGCGGAGTAATCGGAGGTGTTTCACAAGCCCGTGAGGTGGTGTTTAAGCTTACTGAGTTTATCAAACGTACCGGAGCAGTAGGTATCTTGATCGGTCAGGTAACAAAAACCGGTGAGGTATCAGGGCCAAAACTGGTTGAACATATGGTAGATGTAGTTGCGTATATAGAGCAGGGAGCCACCACCTCTTTACGTTTGATCCGAACAACAAAGAACCGTTACCATGAGGTAGGAAATATAGGTTTTTTAGAGATGACCCCTTCTGGTTTTAAAGATGCCCGCGATGTATATGAAAACTGGCTTAAAGACAAAGATAAACCCCTTGCTGGCGTAGCTTATGGAGTAATCATGTTTGGAGTAAGACCTATCGTGGTGCAGGTTCAAGCCCTTCTGGTTGATACCCGGTTTCCGAATCCTAAGAGGGTAGTTGAGGGGATTTCACGTAACAAACTCGAGGTTTTACTTGCCATCTTGCAACAACATGTAAGGGGAGTCGATTTCTCATATAAAGACGTATTTTTAAAGGTATTAGGAGGAGTAAATGTGAAAGATCCTGGTATAGATCTTGCAGTTGCTGCAGCTTTGATCGGAGCTTATAAAGGCATAGGATACCCTAAAACCGTCTTTATTGGTGAGGTGGGATTATTAGGCAACATAACCCAGACCACTGCTCATAAAGAAAGGATAAAAGAGGCCAAGAACCTTTCGTTTCAAAAGATAATAGATTTTCAGAAGATATCTCATGTAAGTGCGTTAGCTGATCTTTTTAAAGGATTGAAAAAATAAATACCAGTTATCCACAACCTGTCCGTTTTTAATGTGTATAGGATCCGTAACTGTATCTTGCGATATTACCGTACAAAAATATACTTGACAAATTCAAATTTTAGTTTATTTATATTACAGGACCTCAGGCTGGTATATTACAGGATAAATATTACCCCTTGACAAAAACAGGTAAGATATATATAATCTAACAAAAATAGAAACGCACCTTAAAAATACCGCCGTAAAGGCGGGCACCTCCTTCGCCCTGAGGCTTTTTAAAGCTATGGCCTTCGTGCCTAGCTTTGGGTCTCAGGGTCAAGGAGGAAGCATTTTCTTCTTAGGTGGTCTTAACCCCGAGGCCGGACCCCTCGTCGTCTGGCCTTAGGGCTAAGCCCATCTTCATATCTTTTTAAGTTTTTAAACGTGTGGTATATAATCATAAAGAAGCTTATCTAATCCAACTCAAAAATCTCTGTGCAGTTTATTAAAGATGAAGAGCAGAACCGTAAAGAATATGTCAGTAAAACTTATCCCTTTGTTAAGATGCAACTAGATCTGTTATATGTTGACCGTAAGTAAAGTAAAAGATCTTTCCTTAAAAGAGTTACAAAAACTAGCAAAAGAAATAGGCCTAGATGATAAAACCATATCATCCCAAAAGAACAAGCTTGATCTTATCCGTGAGATCTTTAAGTTTGAAGCCAAACAGAGTGGGTTAGATTATGTTAAGGGCATTTTAGATATAACAAATAACGGAAGTTACGGTTTTTTACGCGTTAAAGGATTCTTACCAAGTCCAGAGGATGTATATGTGACTGTAAACCAGATTAAAAAATTTGGCTTAAGGCCAGGAGACGTGATAGAAGGAGTAGCGCGCCCTTACCGTGAAGAGAGTGAAGGAAAATACAGGAATCTTCTAAAGGTAGATTTTGTGGGTGGACACCTTGCAAACGAAGCTAAATCACGAAAACATTTTTATGAGAAAAAACCTATTTTTCCGAACCATAGGCTTAGGCTTGAGACCACACCTGACGTGCTATCAACCCGAATAATTGACCTGCTTATACCGATCGGTTACGGACAACGCGGAATGATCGTATCTCCTCCTAAAGCAGGAAAAACATGGCTTCTAAAAGACATCGCAAATGGAATCACTAAGAACTATCCTGAAGCGTATCTTATGGTAATCTTGGTAGGAGAACGTCCCGAAGAAGTGACAGATATCGAAAGAAGTGTAAAAGGTGAAGTGATAGCATCAAACTTTGATGAGCCTCCTCAGCATAATGTGAAGGTGGCAGAATTAGGGTTAGAAAAGGCAAAAAGGCTAGTAGAGTGGGGACACCATGTAGTTATTCTTATGGATAGTATCACCCGTCTTGCTCGGGCTTATAACCTAAGTATTCCTAGTTCAGGGCGTACTTTGACGGGTGGGTTTGATCCTGCTGCAATCTACCCTCCTAAGCGATTTTTTGGAGCTGCCAGAAATTTTGAAGATGGAGGCAGTCTAACTATATTGGCTACAGCATTGGTCCAAACAGGGAGTAAAATGGATGACCTTATCTATGAGGAGTTTAAAGGAACCGGTAACATGGAGCTTCATCTAGATCGTAGCTTGCAAGAGAGGCGAATATTTCCTGCGATAGATATCCAAAAATCAGGCACACGCCGTGAAGATCTGCTATTTACTGAAGAAGAGCTTAGAGCTTCATGGATCTTGCGCCGAATGCTTGACGCTATTTCAAAACAAGGAGAAAACCCCACAGAGTTTCTTATCTCAAAGTTAAAACAGTTTCACACAAACGAAGAGTTTATTAAGAAGTTGCTTTCTGAATAGTTTTGTTATACTAGTTGTAATGTTCTACTTTTATCCGAAAAAGTTAGACATAGATGTGACAAAACTAGATCTTAATGTATATTTAAACGCTACTGATGCAAAAAGAAAAGGTATCAACAACGGTGATGTAGTTGTGCTTCATTTCAAAGACGGTGAGATAGGTGCGATAGCTGAGTATACAGATACTCTGGTAGAACCAGGAGAGATCGGTATTCCCTTTGATATCTGGGACAGATTCAGGTTTAGTCAAGAAGAACCGATAGTTGTTGAGCTTTTACAGCAGGCAGAGAGCGTAAAGTTTATTAGAAAAAAGATTCAAGGGAAAAAACTTACTGAACAAGAAGCGTATGCTATTGTGAAAGACATGGTTACCCACAAGCTGACTCCGATAGAGATGACCTATTTTGCGGCTTCTGGTTATTGTCCGGGTTTTGACAAAGAAGAGCTTTATTATCTTACCAAAGCTATGGTTGAAACAGGTGTAATTCTAGATTTTAAAGATGTAGGAGAGCTTGTAGTAGACAAACACTCCATTGGGGGCTTGCCGAACAAGGCGGTAACTCCTGTGCTTGTTCCGATATTAATAGAAATGGGGTTTGTGGTTCCAAACACCTTTTCAAGAGCCATCACTACCCCTGCAGGAACAGGAGATGTAGTAGAGGTGTTAATGAATGTTTCTTTAGATACAAAACAGATGAAAAGGGTAGTAAAGGAGGTAGGAGGTATGCTTGCATGGGGAGGTGCGGTAAATATCGCTCCGGCCGATGATATCTTGATTCAGGTTGAAAAACCCTTGCATATTGAATCGTACGAGAAGTTCGTGATGAGCATCATGGCTAAAAAGATCGCTATGGGGATAAAGTACCTTTTAATTGACATTCCCTATGGGAGGTTTGCAAAGGTTCCTGAGAAAGATGTTCCCAAGGTGAAAGAGCTTTTTGAGTATATCGCCAAACGGTTTGGAATTGAGCTTGTGGTTTACACACGAAGATCATACGGATGTGATGGACGTGGAGTTGGTCCTTTGCTTGAAGCAAGAGATGTGTTGCGCATCCTTGAAAGACATCCTTATCGGCCGATAGAGGTAGAAAACATTGTTTTAGAGATGGCAGCCTTGATAGGAGTTTTAACCAAGAAATATTCCGATAAATATGAAGCATTAGAAGAGGCTCGGCGCATCTTAGAAACCGGTCTTGCCCGAGAAAGATTCTGGAAGATAGCTAAAGCTCAAGGAACTGCCGGTGTTATATCAAGTGAATCTTTAACTCCCTCAGAGTATAGCGAGACCTTACTTTGGGAAGGTAAAGAGGGAACAGTTAAAGAGTTTAACAACCGCCTAATCGTAGAGATTGCAAGATTGCTTGGAGCTCCAGCCGATAAGCTGGCAGGATTATATTTTGAGGTGTTTCTAGGAGATAAGGTATCACCCAAAGACAAGGTTGTTACCTTATATTCATCTGCCCCTTTAAGAATAAAACTTGCCAAAGAGAGACTTAAAGGTAAACTAGATAAGCTAATTATTGTTGAATAATGGCTACTTTAACCTTCTGGGGTGCAGCAGGAGGAATTGTTACAGGTTCAAACCACCTTTTAGAGGTAGAAGGTAACCGTTATCTTGTAGATTGCGGAATGTTTCAAGGTACCAAGAAGGTACGTGAGCTTAACTGGCAAGGTTTTGCGTACGATCCATCTGAGATTAAAGCTCTTTTTCTGACCCATGCCCATCTTGATCATGTGGGACGTATTCCCTATCTTGTTCGCCACGGTTTTTCAGGAAAAATATTTGCTACTGATGCAACCCGTGACCTTGCAAAGGTTATCCTTTATGATGCTTTTAAACTTCATAAAGAAGCAGTAGAGAGAGGGCGCGAAGAAGGAGCCGAAGAGTTACAGTATACTGAGGCAGACATAGAGAAGGCTTTATCACTTTTTGAAGTGGTTGATTACGGAAAACTTTACACTTTTGACGAGTATATTGAGTTTAGACTACGTGACGCTGGTCATATCTTAGGCTCTGCTATTTTCGAGATCTGGTTTAAAAACGGAAAAACCAAGCGCAAGATAGTTTTTTCAGGAGATCTTGGACAACCTGGACAACGGATAATTCGTGATCCTGAATACATACGTGAGGCTGATTATGTGGTAGTGGAGAGTACGTATGGGGGAAGAATCCATCCTGATAAAGCGAGCACTGTGCTTGAGTTTATAGAGATATTAAAACACATAGGTAAATACGGAGGAGTGGGGATGATACCAGTTTTTGCCGTTGAGAGGGCTCAAGAGATCCTTTATGAGCTTAACCTGTTAGTAGAACGTAACATTTTAGAGGATCCTGTTGACTTTTATCTTGATAGTCCGATGGCGAGCGAGGTAACACGTATCTTTGAGCGTTATTCAAAATATTATGATGAAGATGCTCTGTTATTGCTTGAGCAAGGAGATCAACCGTTTCGTTTCAAAAATTTTAGGGTGATTACAAATGTTAGGCAGTCAAAACGTTTAAAAAACGTAAAAAGAGCAGTGATTTTGGCCGGAAGCGGAATGGTAACAGGAGGACGGATCGGACACCACATTATTAATCATGCTTCTGATCCTAATTCTCATATTATCTTTGTGGGGTATCAGGTTCCAGGTACTATAGGTAGACGCATCTTAGACGGAGAGCGCACGATAAGAATCTACGGTCACACAGTGCATATAAAAGCGAAGGTCCACTATCTTCAAGGGTTCTCATCACATGCTGACCAAACAGACCTTATGTATTGGATACGTAACTTCGGAAGAGGAGTAAGAGATATCTTCTTGGTTCATGGTGAGAATGATCAACGTGAGGCGCTAGCCCAGAAGGTTTATCTTGAGCTTCAGAAAACTCCTAAAATGCCTCTTTTAGGCGAAACTGTGTATCTAGAATAATCATATTAGATGGTATAATTCTAAATGGGGGTATATTAAGACCCCCTTAAGACAATATATGATAGCGTGAGTAGCATTGCGACTTTCAGTGCACAGAAAATTACCCGATACCCCCGCACCTTTACTACCTTTTTAAAAGATGCAGTGGGGGTAATCTTGGCTTTCTTGGTGTTTCTTGTAACCGGTTTTTTTGATGTTATCAAGGCTTTTCTTGTTTTTCTTGTGTTTATAAAAGAGCAGCTTTGGTGGAGTTTTGTTCGCAGAGGGTACAGGGCAAAATGGATCGTTCTTATTCTGGTTTTTATGATTCTTGCAATCTATGCGGTCGGATATGACACGGTTCTTTACATGTTTGAACGCTCAAAGGTGTTTGAAAAGGTAAATATATCTCCTATATATGCAGCAGGAACTGCTGACCCTATACTTGCTGAAGAGGCGATGCTTCTTACAGATGTAAGTGATAACGGGGTATTTACCTACTACACCTACTATACCGTGAAGAAAGGAGATACCCCCACGGGTATAGCCAAGCGGTTTGGTATTAAGGTTGAGACACTTCTTTGGGCAAACAAACTTTCGCGTTATAGCCGACTTAAAGTAGGGCAACGACTCAAAGTTCCATTGGCAGATGGTGTGCTTCATACGGTGAAGAAAGGAGAAACATTAGAGCAGATTGCTAAACGATATAAGTCAACGGTTGCGGATATCCTTGAAGCGAACTGGTTAGATTCTCCCACGGATATAAAACCGGGGATGGAGATCTTTGTACCTGAAGGTACATTACCAACTGAACAGCTGCAACAACTAGCACGAAGGTTGCGAACCTCAACAAGGGTTTCTTACGGTACTGCTAGAAAATCACCTGTTCGTAGTAAATGTGGAGGATTACCTCAGTTTCTTACAGTATGGCCAGTTGAAGGACCAAGCCGTTTCTCAAGAGGTTCGACCAGATTCCATACCGCATGGGATATCATCTCAAGTACCTCTAACAAACACCCGTATATTCTTGCAGCAGGTAGTGGGAGAGTGGTTTTTGCCGGAGTAGATGGGTGTGGATACAGAAGAACCCGACGCTGCGGCTATGCATGGCGTATAGATATTGATCATGGAAACGGATATTTAACCCGATATGCTCACCTTAAGGCAGGAAGCCTGCTTGTGAGGGTAGGTCAGTATGTTAAGGCAGGGCAACGCATAGCCCAGATGGGAGATACAGGATGGGCAACAGGTATCCACCTTCACTTTGAGGTAAGAAGAGTAGGTGGAAACCGTTTAAATCCTGCGTGTTTCTTTAAGTAGGGATATTTATCAAGATCCAAGGATAATGTTTTTTAACAATCGACGAAAGCTTAGTAGGTTCAATTAATCCAAACTCTGTTAGGTATGCAGTAATATATTCTTTGGGAATGGGGTCAAAAGCAGGATTAATGATCTTAAGCTCTGAAGGAGCATCAGGCCATACCTCCTGTGGGGGGCGAAGTTCAATCTTTACACCGCTTGTATCTGCGTAAAGATTTAGTTTGAGTGAAGGAGTGATGACATATACGGGTTTTTTACCTTCTTTGGCAGCAAGGGCGATTGAGTAGCTTCCGACTTTGTTTATTGCATCTCCGTTTGGAAGAATCTCATCAGCTCCTATTAAAACCGCTTCAACAGGTAAGAAAGAATCATCGGTTATAAATCTGGCTGAGGCTGAGTCTACGATCATTATAGTGTTTATTTTGTGTTTTATAAGGTTTTTGGCGGTGATACGTCCTTGGTAAAGGGGCCGTGTTTCGGTGACTATAACGGTTTTAGGGAGATGTTTATTGGATTCTATTATTACCGACTCTGCTGTAGAGGAATGGCAGTGGGTAAAGAGGGTTTGGGCGGGCGCAAAAAGCGCCCGCCCAAACCTCACAATCTCTCTTTTCGATTGAGCAATAATATCAAGATACTCCTGTAGTATCTTTTCCACCATAGAATAAGCCTCACCAACCGTTACGTCATCGCCATTTGAGGTCGCCATAAACTCTTCAAAACGATAAACAAAAAACCTCACACCGTTTGTAGCAAGCGGTTCATTTGGACGCGCTGTTGCAAGTAGCCAAAGTGAAGATGCAGTATGTTTATAAAGATTTTCTATACTAGAAAAATTCTGTTGCTTTAACCACTTTTTAACCGCTTCAAAGGTAGCTATTGCAACATTGGTGGCACCCTGTATCTTTATATTTTTAATATCCTCGTATGTTTGCTTTATGATAGGATGTGACAGATAGTCCATGTTTGATTGTAGCATCTTCGAGATTGTGGTATAAAATCTTAATGGCGTTCAAGATACCGTATACCGTACGAATATACGCGCCTGATGATAGTGGTACTACTAAGATTCATTGGTATGTTGATGAGAGTGAGTATCAGGTAGCAGGAGGTTTGTTTTTTGAGGTAGTTTCGCCTGTGCTTGATACCCAAAACGTTTCATATCTTGCCGGTAAACTTTGGGACACTTTTATAAGTGAATATCTTTCATCGGAGAATAAAGATTTTGAGAGATCCTTGAAGGAGGGAATAAGTAGTTTGCAGAAAGCTTTGCAAGAACTAGAGCTTAACGAGGGAATAGACGCTAACATCGTTTTGTTTGTTTTTGAAGAAGATAAACATCTAAACTCCTCTTCGATTGAAGAAGAGAAGAGGGTAATGAAGCTTGCAGTGATAGGAGAAGCTGACATCATACTAGTACGTGAAGGAAAATACACAAACCTTATGGATTACATCGATTCCAACAAAACCTTAGAGAATCTAGAGTATAACGAGGTTGACATAAACTATAATGATCTTTTGCTTATCTCAAACCGATCGGTGCTGGTTAATGCGATCGAATCAAACCTTCTTGACCTGTCTGACCTTTATAGCACTTTCAATAGCCTAGAGCAACTTCGCTTATCCCTTGGTTCAGGAAAAAAGATCTTTGCCCTACTTTTTTCTGAATTAAGCCTTGATACCTTAGAGGCCAAACCCAAGGTAAAAAAAGAAACCCCTCTTAAGAGAAAGGGCAATAAGGCTATAAGCACCCTCTTTACACAAACTAAAAATCTGATGAAAAATCTGGTTGTACATACCCAGGGGGGTATATCAAAAATAAAGCAACTACTTATACGCCCACATACTAAAATAAATACCCCCAGGGGTATATCTCCAAGCCGTGTGGTACCTGAGTCAGACAAAGAAGAATTAAAGCTTTCAGAAACTTTCTCTTCAACAAGCCCACGTGAAGAGGTAGTTGAGATCGATGTTACATCGCAACCTACCCAGTCTACCCTGAGCAGTTTGCAAGATTACCAAGAACACCAACATTACCAAGAACACCAACAAGAAGATCCTGTAGAGTATCTTAGAAAAAGACGATCTTTTATCTATAAACTAAAAACACTCGCAACTGAAACTCTTACTAAGTTAAAACTTGGCAAGCTAACTGAAAGTTTCCGATTTATAAAGCGCCGTGCTCCCAAAGTGCCTGTAAATGTTCCCGTAAAAGTAGGGGTTGGAGCAAACCGGTATGTCTACCTTGTGATTTTTCTAATTGTTGGTATCTTTGCTTTAAGCTGGTACCGAAAATATCAGGCTAAAAAACATGATGCTTCTGTTATTGCAGAATTTAAGGAGAAATATATTACTCCTTTAAACGACCTTTACACAAACAATGTTCAACGGCTTATTGCTGATGATCCTGAAAATTATATAGATCAGTGTCTTAAACAGGCAGATGAGGTTATAAATGCGTACGAAAGTTATAAGCTAAGTCTAAAGCTTAAGTCAAATATAAAAGAGCTTGATAACTTAAAAGCAACCGCTGAAAAGATCCGTTCAGGATGTAAAGAAAAATATTATGAGGTTTACAACATAACACAGGTTAACCTTACTCCTTTAAAAGATTTTAAGGTAGCTTTAGGAGAAGAGAGTAATGTGGTAGACATAGATGTTTATCAAGGAGTAATAGTTGCTCTTGATAGAACCAAAAAAGCAGTTTACAAGATAAACCGTGAAAACGGTCAGATAAGTGTGTTATCAGATCCGTCAGGGCTTATTCAAGATCCTGTATCAGTTGCAATCGGTACTGAAACCATCTTTGTGTGTGATAAGAATAACGGAATCTTATACTATGATTCCAAAGCAAACCAGTTTAAGAGTATTAAAAGTACTGTGCCTGAGACGCTTGGTGAAACATGTACTAAGATAGATACATTTGGCAAAAACGTATATTTCTTAACCGAAGCAGGAAACGTGCTTTATAAAGTAGTAGGTTTGGGGAACCTTAGGTACACTGCTCCTGTTAAATATATAACCTATGAAGAAGGAGCATTGCTTGATCTTACAATCGATGGAAGTATATATTTCTTGGTAAGCAAAAGTACAGTATCTGGGTATGATGTGGTTAGATTCTACGGAGGAAGATATGATCCTGCTTTTAGATTAGAAGAGAAAGATGTGGCTCGGTTTAAAGATCCGATAGCGATCTTTACAAATCCAGCAGGGCAGTTTCCGATATACGTGTATGACAGAGCCAAAAATACGATATTCGTAATTGAGAAGCCTACTCAAGAGAAGCATCCAGGGCTTGGGGTAGTAATAAAAACATACGAGATTTTGTCTCCTTTTGATGGGGCTGATGATATTGCGGTGGAGTTAAGTGTGGTTACTAATCAAGAAGAAAGAGTATATGTGCTTTCAAAAGGAAGTTTAGGATATTTCAAACCGTAAAGGTATAATTCGTTAGTATCTATTAGATTTTAATAGGGAGACTTAAAAAGGAGGGGTGCCGGAGTGGTTGAACGGGCTCGCCTGGAGAGCGAGTGTACCCTTTATGGGTACCGTGGGTTCGAATCCCACCCCCTCCGGGGATAACTAAGTTAATTTGTGATGTTTAAATATGTTAGGATTTATTAGCCCTTTTCGTAGAGGCCCGAGGGGAGAATTAAGAGATAAGCGTCCTTTATCAGCAGATGAGGCATTCAGATGGTTGGACGTTTTGGCACGGGAGGGTTATTTTATAAAAGTGCAAGATGGGGTTATGTCGGAAGATGTGAAAGGCTCGCAAGAACCAAGGAGTAGTGAATCATCTTCCGATTGGAGACGGGGTTTACGCTCTTTGGGGGGTGGTTTCTTTATAGGAAGAAATCCTGTTGGTACCGAAAGGGGTCATTCTGTCCTCTTTGTAGGTGTGTACTTTAGAGGAGCCCGATTATTAAAACTTCAGCCAGGTGATGAAATAGATCATGCTTTCTCTTTGCTACAACAACCGAATAACTCAGGAGTAATAGTTCTACCTTTTCAGTTTGATCAGCATAGCCAGGGAGTTTCCAGCAAAATCGGATCAGAACTCTTAGGACATATGCAGGATGAAACAGAACTTACACTTTCGGTTATTGATAGTGACAGAAATATGATCGCGAGTGTACCTCTCCGTTTAGTTCCACTATCTAGAGAAGAATTAAAATCTTTTGCTTCTGAGATATCTACAAGTTTAGAGCATTTTTTAAGAGGTAAAGGTGTAGATGCGAATACAGTGAAGAAAATAATTCAAGAATGGGAGGAGATGATTGTAAAATTTGTTGAGGCTAGGAGCTAGGGCATAGCGATAGATGTAAGTTAATTTTAAACCTATACAATCCTTCCCAATTTTTCCGCCCCTGTGATATAATTCTTTATGGCGTTAGAGACGGTGAGAGAACAACCCGTAGGAGTTGAGAGCTCGAGGGAGAATGTCATCCCCGAAAACAATGGGGCTTCGAGAGTTCAACCATCCAGTAGCGGGCATAGTGCGAATGGACCAAAGGATACTGGTGAAATCAACCATTCCACCCCTGTTGAAAGTCTTGAGCCTACTCAATCTGTGCGTCCCCAAGGAGAAAAACCGTTGGTGACTTCTACAAATGGGGCTGCAACATTAGCGTGGGAAACGTATTATAATAAAGTAGGCCGTGAGGGGTTGAAGATAATCTATCTCCCTAGACCTTAATCTTCTTTACTTATTATATACTCCTATATGAACCTATTGGGGGGGCCTGTTATTTTTGTGCTTATTTTGCTTGTGGCATTGTTTGGGGTATGGTTTATTGTTTTCTTGAAACAATGGAGAGAAGAAGCAAAAGAGAAAACAATGTTAAAGTATAAACTGCTTTTGGTTAGGGTTCCTTTTAAAAATGAGATACCTCCTAGGGCGATGGAGCAGGTTTTTAGCTCAATTACTGCTCTTTATAAAAAGATTCCTTGGTATAAAAGGTTAATATATGTGCCTGAGCCCATTAGCTTTGAGATTATCGCATATAAAGATTACATAGGATTCTTTGTTTATACCCCTGCTGACTATGCTCAGTTTATTGAGAAGCAGATCTTAGGAGCTTATCCTGATGCTGAGGTTATTGAGGTTAAAGAGCCTGTGTTTATTCATCCTGCATCACATCTTGCAATGGGAGAGATTACCTTGTCAAACACTAAACAGCGCTATCCTATAAAAACATACACTGAGTGGGAAAAAGAACATGATCCATTAGCTACAGTTGTTGGAGCTTTTGCCAACATGCAATATGGCGAGGGAGCATCACTTCAGATTTTGGTTGTTCCACGCGATCAAGGTTGGGCAAAGACACTTCTTAAAAATCTTGAGACTGAAGAGAAGAAAAAGTTTGATAAACCTGAGCCTGATAAAAAGGCTCCGAAACTTAAACTTACTGATACTCAGATGCAGTATCTTCGTAAGAAGATCTCAAAGGTGGGGCTTGATGTGTACATACGAATACTTGCCTCAGCAAACGATATGGTAAGTGCGCGGGGAAGATTACAAGCAATCGCGGGAGCCTTTGCTCAGTTTACTAACCCGGGTTTGCAAGGTTTTAAATTTAGAGAGATCTCTAAAAAAGAGGAGAAACGTTTTATTAAAGATTTTATCTACCGTAGGGTTCCTGATAAGACTAAGCCTATGATTTTAAATGTAGAAGAGTTAGCTACGATCTACCATTTTCCGAACAAGATGGTTGATATTCCTGGAATTGATTGGTCACTTGCAAAAACAGCACCCCCTCCCCATAATCTGCCGACAAAGGGTGTACTTTGGCTTGGAACATCTATTTATCGAGGTACTAAACGTCCTGTGTATTTTGCCTCTATTGATGACAGAAGGCGCCATATGTATATCATCGGGCAAACAGGTACTGGGAAATCTTGGTTTTTAGCAAATATGATCTTACAAGACATATACGCAGGACGAGGTTTGGCAGTGCTTGATCCACACGGAAGTTTAATCGAACTTATTCTTGATCGTATACCTCCTAAACGGGTAGAAGATGTAATCTACTTTAATACAGCCGATAAATACCATCCTATAGGGTTTAATATTCTTGAGCACAAGAATGAGTTTGAAAAACATGAGATTATTAATGGATTTTTGGCGTTGATGAAAAAGATGTTTGACCCACATGATCAAGGGATAGTTGGGCCACGCTTTGAACGTGCTGTACGTATGGCGATGTTAACAGTGATGTCAGACCCGCGTTCTACCTTGGTGGAGGTGTTGCGCGCTATTCATGATGAGGATTATGCAAGGAGCTTTTTGCCAAAGATTAAAGACCCTGAGGTTATAAACTACTACCAAAGTGAGCTTGCTAAAACCGATAGATTCCACAAATCTGAGATTTTAGGGTGGATTACATCAAAGTTTGACAGATTTGTGACAAACATCTTTATGCGAAGTATCATAGGACAGAGCAAATCTTCGTTTGACTTAAGACAGGTAATGGATGAAGGAAAGATCTTGCTTGTAAATCTATCACAGGGTTTGATCGGTGTAGAGAATGCGCAGTTTTTAGGACTTTTGATTGTTCCTAAAATACTTCGTACAGCATTAAGTAGAGAAGATATGCCCGAAAAAGAGAGAAAAGACTTCTTTTTATATGTTGATGAGTTCCAGAACTTTGCTACTGAAGATTTTGCGAAGATCCTCTCAGAAGCGCGAAAATATAGGCTCTCACTTATTGTTGCAAACCAGTATATATCTCAGATGACAGAGAAGGTTCGTGATTCTGTGTTTGGGAATGTCGGAAACCTTGTGTCTTTTAGGGTGGGTGCTGCTGATGCCGAGTATCTTGAGAAGGAGTTTGCTCCGATATTTACAAAAGAAGATCTTGTGCATATTCCAAATATTAACTGTTATATAAAGATGCTTATTAACGGGCAGGTCTCTCAGCCCTTCTCACTTAATACTTACTATGAGATAGATAAAAGATATCCTAAGTACAAGGGGGTTCGTGAAAAGATCGTAGAGATTGCTCGCACAAGGTATGCAAGACCGCTTGAGGAGGTAATCAAAGAGATCGATGAGAGGGCAAAAGGATATAATCCAAAGCCTTCAAACGCGGTGTCTGATATGCGCCCTCCAACACATATTTAGGTTTTGTTGCTTATGAGACTATTTCTATCTGGATTTTTGCTTTGTTTTGAGGTATTCTTCTGCTAACTTTAAAAGTTTCTGTTTCGTGTTAAGTTTCGGATCATCAAGCACCCTTTCAAGTAAGTAGTTTAGTATCTCTCCGACTAAGGGTCCTTGAGGTATCTTTAGGTGCCCCATTATATCGTGGCCGTTTACTTTAAGGTCACTTACCTTTAAAGCACTATCTTCATCAAGCACCTTTTTGATATGTTTTTTAAGAGCATTAATCTCAGGGTACGGATCTTCAGCCTTAGGATTAGATGTAGCATCAGCGATCCTTAAAGCAAAAAGATCATCGAGATACTCAAGCCCAACCCTCCTTATAAAGCGTCTTACTGCTGCATCGCTCCATTTTGAGGGAGGAGTTTTCTCTTTAAAATCTTCAAGATAATTAGGATAGTAAAACATATGCCAACGGATTAAGGTAGTCACATGCTGAATAATACGGTTTGAGAACCTAAGCCGTTTTAAGATCTTTTTTGCCATTTGGGCAGAGAGAACATCATGGCCATAGAAATGTCCATCGGGGCGTTTGGTTTGGGGTTTACCTATATCATGAAGCAGAGCTGCAAGCCTTACCTCTAGTTTAGGGGGAGCTTTATCGGTAGTGTAAAGCAGGTGATGGTATACATCGTGAGTATGCCCTAAGGGTTGGGTAACTCCGTAACAATCCAGAAGTTCAGGAATTACAAACTGTAAAAGGCCAGTTTTTCGCATACATTCGATGCCTAGAGAGGGCTTTTTTGCTTGCGTTAAAAGTTTAACAAGCTCAGTCTGGATCCGCTCTTTTGAGATAAACTTTATAAGATCAAGAACCTGCAAAATAGCGTTGTACGTGTTTTCTTCTATCTTAAACTCAAGCTGAGCCCTGAATCTACATGCCCGAAATGCGCGTAGGGGATCTTCTTTAAACCGCGCTAAAGGATCTCCTACGGCTTTAATGAGTTTGTTTCTAAGGTCAGAGTACCCTCCATAAGGATCAAGAAGATCAAGTGTCAAAGTATAAAGATGATTTTTAGGAACCCCTTTTTTAAGTGTAGAGACTGCTTGTTCTAGATTTGCCGCCATAGCATTTATCGTGAAGTCACGTCGTTTTAAGTCTTCATTAATATCTGTTACAAACTCTACTTTAGAAGGGTGACGATAATCCCTATAATCAGCTTCGATTCTAAAGGTTGTGATCTCAATGTTTACGTATTTTTTCTCTTCTTTTAGGTAGATTGGTACTAAGACCGTTCCGAAGGCAACTCCTACTTCTTTGGCGTTTCTAAAAAGTTTTAAAAGGGTGTGGGCATGGGCATCTGTGGCGATGTCGTAATCATCAGGAAGCTTTCCTAAAAGGGTGTCACGCAAGGCTCCTCCCACTAGGTAGGCTTGGTAACCGTTAGAGATTAACATTTGGGCAGTTTCAAGTACATAGTGGGGAAGTTTTATTGTGATCTGTTTTTTCTCCATTTTCAATTATAAACCAATCGATGGTTAGTTAATTAAGGGAATAGTAATATATTTGACAAACAACTTTTGCCATCCTATAATAGAGTAACAAACTCTAAGATAACTTTGTATAAGTTATGACACCTCGCAGAAGACAAAAGATGACTATTCAGGCTGCTGTAAAAGAGATTGTTTTACAAGATAAGCGTATTCAGAAGATAATGAATACTCCCTATTTTAATACAAGCGCGTATGCGCGAGAAATCCAGAAACAAGTAGAAAAGATGGTAGGAACCCGTGTAAAACTTAATACTATTACGGTTTCTTTAAAACGATTACAGCGAAGACTAAAAAGTTTGCCGACTGCAGAATCGGTGTCTTTTGAAGTCAGTGATCTACAGGTTAAGGCTCCTGTTAAAATGGGTGTTTACGAGGCAAACCGTACGGTATTAATGTTTATCGGTAACTTGCTCTCAGATAAACGAGCCCAAGAACGGTTGTTCTATACAGATGTGCACCGTGATCAGGTGCTTGTAGTGTATCCGCGTGATATGCAAGAATCTCTTGCTAAGATTGATAGTTCTCTTCAGGAAAACGGAGGAGACTACGCTATGCTTGTGGTAAAAGTTGAAAAAGACGATGTTTCAGAGGTAGTAGAAGAGATCGCGTCACGTTTAAACGAAGAGGGAGTAAAAACCCGTTTTCTAAGTGTTCACAAAGGCGAGGTGGTTTTTGTAATCCCTTACAATGAGCTGATTAAGGTATTAGCCTGGTTCTCGTAACCTACTTTGGTTGAGTAAAAATAGGAGCGGGTTTATAATCCGAGGTATTATGAAGAGGCGTTATCTTATTGAGGTTGGGGCTTGTTTTATCTTTGCGTTAGTGCCTGCTATAGCTTGGTTTGTTTATAAACAGAATCTTTTTGTGATTTTTTCTGTGTATGAGCTTGGGAGGCTGTTTGGATTTTTGGCGTTTGGTTTTTTCGTAGCGGGTCTTTTGATCTCGTTTAAAGGTTCGATCTTTAGATTAATTGATAAGCTTTATGTTTGGCATCAGATTTTTATGTTGCTTAGTGGACTTTTTGCTTTTCTTCATATGAGTGCTTTCTTGTACTTTTATATAGATAATCCGCTTTTTAGAAAGATAATTCTTGTTCCTGATATTAATTTTCCGTTGTATTTCTGGGGGGTTTTGGCGGGATGGGGATTGTGGCTTGTAATAATTGTGACATATTTGTTCGTTTATGTTTTACCGTATAGATGGTGGAGATTTTTCCATATGATAGGAGGTTTAGCTTTTTTGTCGGTTGTGTTTCATCTTTTAGAAGGTACTGCTGAGTTTACGAAGGTTACGGCATTGAAGTGGTTAGTTAGTTTTTATGTTTTTGTCGGGTTATTGGTGGTTCTCGTTAGGATGATTAATCGTTTCGTTACTCCAATAGGGGTAAGGTATAGGGTATCGCAGGTTAAAAAGTTATCTGAAAACTATCTTCGTATTGTCTTGAAACAAGAAAAAGGCTTTTTTAATAATTTCCTTGGGTTTTTATTCACTTTTGGTA
Organism: Candidatus Dojkabacteria bacterium; assembly: GCA_015485585.1. Taxonomy (GTDB): domain Bacteria; phylum Patescibacteriota; class Dojkabacteria; genus S139-149. The sequence goes on from WFTI01000005.1 coordinate 30,013, forward strand.
GATCCGTTATAAGACCCGGTGATTTTGTGTTTCTTTATGTTCCTTCCAAGATTAGAAAGTGGTATGGAGAGCATCCTTTTACGGTTATAAAGAGTACAGAAGATTCATTGGAGCTTGTAGTTAAAAAACAAGGAGCAGGTACAAAGAGGCTGTATAAGCTTAACAAAGGCGATGTTGTATATGTAAACGGGGGTTTTGGCACATTGTACGACATGATGAATCGTTACCCCTCTAACATTGTTTTTATTAGTGCTGGAGTGGGGGTGACACCGTTTCTTGCTGCTTTTTATCTTTTTCCAAAAAACGTAAAACTTTTCTATGTGTTTCGTGAGCAAAAAGACAATCTTTTAAATTTGTTGGGTATAAAGGCTAAGAGTAATTGGAGGTTGTTTAGCACCCAGGAAGAGAGAAGACGTATAAATAAAGAAGACATGCTTGAGTTTCTTAAGATGGTAGGCACTCCTTCATTGATTGTGGTTACTGGTCCTTTGGGATTTGTTAAGTTTGTGAAGAAGGTCTTAAAAGAGGCGCGGTTTAAGGTTCCTTTGTATAGTGAGAACGTTGTGTTTAATCGGCCTTTGTTGGTCGGAGTGATTTTGACATCACTGCTTTTACTTGTTTTAATTCTCTACTATTGGTTTGTGTTTAAGATGTTAGGGTGAGAAGGGGAGGGCCTTAAAAAGTTTTTAAAAGATGCCTGCTCATTCGAACACTTCTGTGGAAGGGATGTAAGCATAATGGGGTAAGAGTTATGTTAGATGGTATGACGACTAGATGGTATAATTCCTTGGGGATTACGCTGGGTTTTTATAAAGGCCCGTCGTAAAGGGTTTGAGGGGCGCCCGAAAGGGCGCCCCTCAAACATGCGCCCGTAGCTCAACAGGAAAGAGCAGCCGCCTTCTAAGCGGCAGGTTGCAGGTTCGAGTCCTGCCGGGCGCGTTTTTTGTTATAATACTCCTATGTCACTTGACACCTCATCAGTAGGTGATTTCTTTAAAGAGGTAGATGAACCAGTACTTAGATTCTGGAAAAAACATAAAGTCTTTGAAAAATCAGTTTCCTCACGCCCAAAAGAAAGAAGCTATGTTTTCTATGACGGTCCTCCATTTGTCACAGGCATACCACATTTTGGCCACCTTTTCGTAGGGACCTTAAAAGATGTCATTCCACGTTATCAAACCATGTTAGGAAAGCGAGTAGAACGTAGATGGGGATGGGATTGCCATGGTCTTCCGATTGAAGAAAAAGTTGAGCGCAAACTTGGTACTAAAAACCGTCGCGATATTGAAGAGAAGATCGGTTTAGAACGGTTTATCAAAGAATGTAAACGTTATGTAAATGAGATCTCTGATCAGTGGGCATGGTACGTAGATCACATAGGGAGATGGGTAGACCTTAAAAATGCGTATCGAACCGATACATTAGAGTACATGGAATCAGTTATCTGGGCGCTCAAACAGATGTATGAAAAGGGCCTTCTTTACTTTGGAAAACGAATCTCCCTTTATTGCCCACGTTGTGGGACTCCGGTTTCAAGATTTGAGACCGAGATGGATAACTCCTATAAAAACCTTGAAGATCCTTCAGTTTATGTAATGTTTAAACTCAAAGGATGCGCTGAAGATAAAACCTATCTTCTAGTTTGGACAACAACCCCGTGGACACTCCCTGCTAATGTTGCCGTAGCAGTACACAAAGATATCACCTATGTAACCTTAGAGAGCGGATCAAACTACTACATTCTTGCAAAGTCACGTGTAAAAGAGGTGTTTAAGAATAAGAAATATCGAATTTTAAGCGAATACAAAGGAGAAAAGTTGCTAGGCTTAGAATATGAGCCCCTCTTTGATTATTTTGTAGATCAAAGTCATAAAAATGACTTTAAGGTCTATCATGGTGATTTTGTATCTGCTGACGAAGGAACCGGAGTAGTCCATATGGCAACTGCTTACGGAGAAGATGACTTTAATATGCGTGACAAGTATAAACTTTCTTTATTTGAAGCTATTGATGAGGTTGGAAAGTTTACCTCAGTAGTCAAAGATCTAGAGGGGGTGTATTTTAAAGAGGCTGATCCGATTATAATCTCGAAATTAAAAGAGAAGGGGCTTCTTTTTAAAGAAGGAAAGATAGTCCATAGTTACCCTGTTTGTTGGCGATGTCAAACTCCTTTGATGTATAAAGCTCAAGAGTCTTGGTATATTGATCTTCAGAAGGTAAAACCCAAAATGCTTAAACTTGCAGAGAAGATCTATTGGGTTCCTGATCATAAGAAGAATGAGTTTAGAAATGTAATTGAAAGCGCCCCTGATTGGGGTATTTCGCGTACAAGGTTCTGGGCAACACCTTTGCCTTTCTGGCAATGTGAAAAATGTGACAACATGGTTGTGGTAGGTTCAATTAAAGAGATAGAAGAACGTTCAGGAAAGAAAGTGACTGATCTTCACCGCCCTTATATAGATGAGCATGTTTTTACATGTGAGAAGTGCGGTGGAAAGATGTATCGGGTTAAAGAGGTTGTAGACGTGTGGGTAGAGTCAGGAAGCATGCCGTTTGCACAGTTTCATTATCCTTTTGAGAATAGAGAGAAGTTTAAAAGTAATTTTCCTGCTGACTACATTGTTGAATATATAGCCCAGGTTAAGGCATGGTTTAATGTGCTTCATCGGGTATCAACAATTCTTTTTGATGAGATAGCATTTAAGAATGTACTTGCGCATGGAGTGATCTTAGGAAGCGATGGAAGAAAGATGAGCAAATCTTTCGGTAACTATCCTGATCCGAAAGACACTATAAAACGGTATGGGGCTGATGCTCTACGTCTCTATTTCTTAAGCTATGCGTTTGTAGAAGGAGGTCACGCTCCTTTCAACGAGGATCTTATATTTGAACAGAAAAAAGAGGTAGTGGTTAAACTCTACAATATATACCGTTATCTTGCAAGTTATGTTAATAAATTCGGAGTAGAGTATGAGGATGATCCTACCTCAGATCATGTGCTTGATATCTGGGTAAAGGCAAGAGTAAAAGAGGCTATAAAAGAGATAAGAGAGAATCTTGATAAGTTACGTCTTCCTAAGGCAAGTACAGCCTTACGCAGTCTTATAAATGATGTATCAGTGTGGTACATAAAACGAAGTCGTGATCGCATTACCGCAGGAGACAAAAAAGCCCTTGCTACCTTGTTGTGGGTTCTTCATAGGTTGGTGCTTTTATCTGCTCCGTTTATTCCTTTTATAACAGAGCATGTTTACCAGAAATACAAGAAGCTTTTACCTAAAGACAAACAGTTCTTATCGGTTCATCTTGCTTATTACCCTGACGTCACTCCTTTGACAAAGGTGGAGAAGGAGACGCTTTCTACGATGCAGGTTGTGCGTAAGCTCGCAAGTATGGGACATACATTGCGGGTTTTACACAAGCTCCCTGTAAGACAGCCGTTACGTGAGGTAGTAATAGCTGGAGTTTCTTTATCTGATGAATATCTTGAGCTTCTAGCAAGTGAGCTGAATGTGAAAGAGATCGTGGTAAAGAGAAGTAAACCGAAAAACTTAGGGAAAGACTATGCTGTCGAAGAAGAAAAAGATCTCTTCTTGGCTTTGAAGATAAAAGTAGATAGCTTGCTCCTTAAAGAGCGTATTGTAAATGAGTTTATCCGTAGGGTACAGCAACTTCGCAAAGAATTGGGTTTATCAATAGGAGATAAGATTAAAGTAACCTATTACACCACTGACTCGTTAATAGAAGATGCACTTTCTTCTTCGCAAGAAACCATCAAAGAAAGGATAGAAGCAACAGAGTTTAATAAAGCTTTAGACAAGCCAACCGGTAAAGGATTAAAGACTCTTGTTTTACCCGAAAATAAAGAAGTTATCGTCAAAATGAAGAAGGTTGCATAGTATGGCATAATATCTTTAATGCAGGTATGAAGCTAAGTTAAAGTATCTATTAAACCATGGCAGAGATTCATATTACCACCTTTGAAGAGTTTGAAAAGGAGGTGCTTGAAGAGAAAGACAAGATAGTACTTGTTGACTTCTGGGCGGTTTGGTGTGCTCCTTGTCATATGTTAGCTCCTGTACTTAAGGCATTAGAAGAAAGGTATCAAGATAAGGTGAAGATCGTAAAGGTAAATGTGGATGTAGCACGTGACCTTGCCCAGAAATATGGAATCATGAGTATTCCTACAGTTTATCTTTTTAAAGATGGAGCTGAGGTGAAACAGTTTATAGGCGTACAACCATTAGATGTGTACGCCTCAGCGATTGAGGCTCTTTTAGATGGTTCTTCAGATCAAGAATAATAGAGGGTATGTCGCCTTTTACGTACTATGTAGTGAGTATTCTGTTGTATCTTTTTGCGGTATACGTACAGGTTAGGTTGTATCGTACTGTCAGAAGATACTCAAAGATTCCGAGTAGTTTAAGGTTACAAGCAAATGAGTTTGTAACCATTGTGTCAAAAAAGTTACAACTACATTTAAAGGTCGAGGAAACAGGAGGTTATTTAGCAGACCACTATGATAGCAAAAGGAATATAATCCGTTTATCAAAAGGGGTTTTCTCGTCAGATTCAATAGCAGCCATAGGAATTGCAGCTCATGAGCTTGGGCATGCGATTCAGAAGAAAGAAGGTTATCTATTTCTTGTATTACGTAATCTAGTTGCTAGGTTGGTTCCTTTTGGTACTCAGTTAGGATACCTTCTGATTATTTTTGGATTGGTTTTTAATATTTTTAGTCTGGCTAAGCTTGGTCTTTTCTTGTTTACAGGTTTGCTGATTTTTACTATTGTTACCTTACCAGTTGAATTTGATGCAAGCAAAAAGGCACTAAAGCTACTTGAAACGGAGTTTCAATTACCAAGTGATGAGGTTGATGCTATCCGTAGGGTATTAAACGCTGCAGCTTTAACCTATGTGGCTGCTTTTGTATCAGCTTTGTTTGAATTTCTATATTATGCTTCTTTGGTATTAAGAGCTTCTGAGCAAAGATAGGTTTTCGGCATGCTCGATGATCTCTCCCATAACTCCGCGTCTTCCACCCCCTGTGATTTTGATCTTTACCCATGTTCCAACCGGTAAGGTATTGTAAGGGATATCAACAATCTGGTTCCGTATAGAGGTAGCTTGATTCTCTGAAGAGATGACTCCGATATATTCTTTTCCTATCTGGGCTTTGTTACGTTGAGCAAATATCTTGTTTACAAGTCTGTTTAATCTGTCAAAGCGCTTTTGCACGATCTTCTGATATTCAACATCATGCACAATATCTTTATGCATATTATGACGAGGAGAATATTTTGCAAAAAATACCTTATCAAATTTTAATGTTTTTATTACCTCTATTGTTTCTTCGAAATCTTCATCGGTTTCTGGAGGAAATCCGACTATAATATCAGTTGTAAGGTAAAGGTTAGGTATCTTTTTTCTGCTGTATTTTGCTATCTTGAGGTATTGTTCTTTGGTATATTTTCGGTTCATGGCTGCAAGTACTTTGTTTGAACCCGATTGCAGAGGAAGTCCAAGGTGTTTCATAATTTTCTCCCCCCTAGCGATAAAATCAATTACTTCAGGGGTTATGTAGTTTGGATGGGGGCTTGTAAAAGAAAAGAGAAAATCATAGGGCAGTGATTCAATCTCTTTTAGGAGATCTATAAAGGTTTTATTGGCTTTTTCATCTTTCCATTTATCTACGATCTGCCCTAGAAGATATATTATCTTTTTACCGCTTTTTATAGCACTTTCAACCTCTTCTAAGATACTTTCAAAAGATCTATATCTTTCTTTTCCTCTTGTGTAAGGAACAATACAGAAGGTGCAAAATTCATTACATCCAGTCATGATAGGAATACTTGCAACGATTGAGTTATCTTGTAAGGTTGTTGGAATAAGATCAATATATGACTTTGAGACATCGCGATTAAATACCAGGTCATGGTAGTCAATCTTTCCTTCAAGAAGCTCAGGAAGTTTGTCAAGATTTGTTATATCAAAAAAAGCATCAGCCGAAGGCATAACCTTTTCTAATCTTTTAAGCCTTTCTTTGGTGCGAGTATTATCATGGTCTAGGTAATCGCGTCTTACCATACATCCTGAGATAATAGCTTTGGTGGAGGGATTTTTCTGTTTTAGTTTTTGGGTATACGCGATCACTTTGTGTTCGGCTTTTTCACGTACGCTACATGTCAAAACTATGACATAGTCAGCTTCTTTATCGGAAAAAACCTCTTTATAACCTTGTTTGTTTAATATAGTTCGTACCCTTTCAGCATCTGCATGATTGAATAAACATCCGTAGATTTTTATGAAATATCTTTTAGTTTTTGGCATGGAAGAATTGTATCATATAGGGGTATAATAGTTTATGAAACTCTTGCCTAATTCTCTTTTGACGTATCCGCAAGTTACTAATTATGGAGCTGAGGTTTATGTAACTTATGATAACAAAGTTTGGGGTAATCTCTCGCCCCTATTTGCAGAAACCGATGCGGAAAAAGAACTAATAAAGAAGAAAGATAAAGAATTGCTTGAGTTTACAAAAGTAAAAAAGGCTTTTGTTGCTACAACTCCGTTAGAGCCTACTTTGATGGTTCTTGATGAGAAGGTTTCTGGGGTTCTAACTTATAAAAATAACGATACTTTTGTTTATTTAAGAACCAACGGTATTATTGCTACTCGACTCGGTTATCGTTATGAGATTGTATTTGCCCCTGCAGACTGTGCTATATTTATTGGAGTGCATCCTGATTTTGAGGGACTAGTCGCTCTCCATTTGGGATTTGCTCAGGTCTTTATGAATCTCCATCTACAAACATTCAAGTTATTTGCGACATTGTACCCTACTATAGATCTTTCAGGTTTTCGTATATTTATAACCCCTTACATATGTGGTAGACACTACTATATTAGTGAGGAACGATTCGACTACCTTAATAGAACGGGTGTTCTACAGTCTCGCTTTTCAGACTATGTGGTGAAAAAAGATCGTAAATATTATGTTGATTTCGTGAAAGCAGCGAAGGAAGAACTAAGCGAAAAGTTCGGTATCACTACTTTTTACGAACCCGGCCTTTGTACTTATGAACTTGCTCAAAAAGATAAATTATTTTCACACAAATATTCGAAAGAACACAAGGAGAGCAGAAAAGGTGTTTTTAACGTTATAGTAGTGACATCTTGAAAAATCTTAAAATCTCTGATAAATTTTAATAATGGGCGAGGGAGGTTTCAAAACATTTTTATTAGGTTTTATTCGTCTTACCTTGGGATTTGTCGTACTGTTATCATTAACGGTCTCAGTTGTATACTATCTTTTCCGTTGTGAAGGAGTTTTAGGTAAATATATGGGCTACTGTTCATTCGGAGCCCAAGCTGATGTAGCTAACCTGGTCGCAAGTCGCGTAAAGGATCCTGAGAATAGTGAAGACTCTCAAGATCAGAAAAGTGGAGTAGGCGGTTTAATGTTATACGTAGTAGGAAATCTTAGCAAGAAGAGTCAAGATTGGTATAGGGAGCAATTTTACGAGGTAATAAGAGATGAGTGTGGAGCAAGTGGAGTAGTTAGGTATGATGGTGAGAGGTTGTATTGTGGTAGGGTGGAGGCTGAGTTTGATGAGGTGGAGGGGTTGTTGTATGTGGATGGTAGGGTGTTAGATTTGAGTGTTTTTTGGGATGATAGGGATTCACAGAGGTTGTATTTTGATAGGACTACGAAGGTATTGGTTATAGAGGGTGGAAACAGCGTAGATCTTTCAGCACTTGTTGATAGATATAAGGCAGGGACTGGTTTACTGCTTACTGACAACACTTTCTCTTTAGATGCCATTTTATCGGATCTTAAAGATGTGGATACCAAAGGAGCCTTCGCAGGAGATGTTTTAAAATTTGATGGTTCTAAATGGATTCCTGCAAGTGATCAAGATACAACCTATACTGCTGGTGGTCAACTTTTATACCTTACTGGTACAACTTTCAAGATAAGAGAAGGAACCCTAACAGACGGGAGACTATGTAGTTTTGATTCTACGTTTGGATTAGTTTGTAATACTGATTCAACAATCTTTTTGCAGACCTTAAATTTATCGGGAGATGTATTAAGTATAAGTGATGGCAATAGTGTAACCTTTACAAACTGGGATACTGATGTGACTGATGATGTAAGAAATCTGTCAGATCTTTTAGATGTTACCTTAAGTACGCCCTCTGCCTCTGATGTGTTAGTCTACAACGGCACTGAATGGGTTAATCAACCATTAACCTTTTTGGCTTTATCTGATACACCTTCGACCTACGGACCTGCTGGATATTTATTGCAAAGCACTGGTAGTGGCATAGCCTATGTAGATCCCTTAACGCTTGATGTAGGATATTGGAAGCGGGTAGGTACAACTTTAAGCCCGCGTAATGCTGGAGACGATGTGGTACTTAACCCTGGTGAGACTCTTTCGATTCAAGATTTTAGTATCGGAGGTTTGATTTATGCCTCAAACAACGGGTTACTTGTTCAAGACGCACAAAATCTGTACTGGGATGATACAAACAAACGGTTAGGTATCCGTACAAGCAATCCATTAGGAGCTTTGCATATTGCTGATAATAGTACTTATGTGGAGAAGGTTTCTGTAGCAAAAACAGTGACCTCTAACTATACCCCCTCTTTTGGGTCTGTAAAAAATATTGTTGATAGTATATACGCCCCTGAAGGACATAGGTGGGATGATGCAAACTATGCCGTAAGGTTAGATGCTGCAAACACCTCTATACTTACAATTGATTTGGGTCAAGTCTATGACATAGAGCGGGTAAAATTACAAGCTGATGGGAATGATGTGTATCGAGTTGAATACTCTGTAGATGGAACCACATGGAGTCTTTTATTCGAAGCAGGTACATTAGGCGCAGGGTTACTAACACGTGATAGTGGTCCTTTAACTCCGGTAGCCGCAAGATATGTGCGAGTTTATGCAGTAGGAGGAGACGGTCTTTATTCTGTTTCTGAACTGGAGGTTCAGGCAACTGTAGCTAGATCTCAACTGTTTGTTGATAATTATAAGGTGGGTATCGGTACATTAACACCGGTGGGGAATTTACATATAGCCGATAAAGTTTATGGTATTCATCAAAGCCTATTTTTAACTTCAAATGCTATCCGTTTCAGAAAAGACGGTATCTCTTTTTTCTCCATTGTGGGGCCTGATGATACACAGAATTACTTAACCCTTTCTTACTTCTCACGTCCTGATTACTCTGCAGATGCAAGAAGAAATATTTTGACACTTACCCCCACAGGTAATGTGGGTATAGGGACCACAACTCCTGCTAAAAAACTAGATGTTATAGGGGATGTGAAGATTACTCCTGATGGTACAGCAAGAAGTTTTTACTTCTATAATGATGGTGGTTTTCCTGCAATTTCAGCTGATTTTGTGATACGAGTAAGACAGCGTATGGAGGTTTGGGGCAATTATGTAGATATCCGTTCAAGTGGCGGTACTCAGATGATCTATTTACCCCCAAGTGGAAACGCTTTCTTTATGCAGGGTAATGTGGGTATAGGTGTTACAAATCCTTCAGCCAAGTTACATGTTTACGGAGGACAACCTACCTATTTGAAATTAGAGAGCAATGCTAGTGGAGGAGAAGCGTCGTTTATCTGGAAGAATTTAACTGGTGAGTCATATTTTGGACTTGCTGGAGCTACAGATCAACTATTAATCGGAGGATTAGTTAGTGCAGGAGACCTTGTTTTAAGTCACAGAACAGGGGGAAAGATAATCTTTAGTGCTGACAGCGCTTATTCAGAAGCACATTTAACTATTAGTGAGACTGGTAATGTGGGGGTGGGGACTAGTACCCCTAATGATAAGCTTGACATAAAGGGTGGTAATTTAAGATTAACATTTACAGGGGCAGGGGACGCAAGGAAGTTGTTGTTTGTACCGACGGGGCAACACACATCCTCTAATGTTGCGGTAGGAATCATAGGGATGAGAGCTGCAGGGGATATATTTGATCGAGCAAAGATAGAGTTTGCGCAGGTTTGGGACGGTACTTATACAGATTATGAAATAAGGTTTTTTGTTACTGATGGGGGAGTTGCTACTAGGCGAGCAATGACAATAAATAAAGATGGTAATATTGGTATAGGTACGACTTCACCTTTTGGTATTTTAGACATTCTAAAAGATGGTGGTCAGATATATTTTCAGCCTTCAGATATTACAGCTGATAATCAGCTTAAGGATTCGCCTGAACTGGTTTTTAGAGGAAAATATGATTCAGATGCTACTACTGGTTTTGCGACGGGTACGTATGATTTTAAGGTTAAGAACATAATAGAATCAACGACACCTACAGCAAGGTTATCGATACAGAACAATGCAGGTACGGAGCTAGTTGTGATAGATGAAAGTGGTAATGTGGGGGTGGGGACGACGAGTCCTACTTATAAACTCCAAGTGGGTACAGCGGGTGATGGTACGTCAGCTATTGCAAATGCATGGAATACTTTCTCAGATATCCGTTGGAAAGAGAATATAGAAGAGATTGATTCTCAGGAGGCTTTAGAAACGGTTCTTAATTTGAGAGGAGTTAAGTTTGAGTGGAAAGAGAGCGGTAAACCTTCGATAGGGTTTATAGCGCAAGAGGTTAAAGATGTGATCCCTGAGATTGTGTCACAAGATAAGCAGGGGTACTATTCATTAGATTACACGAAGCTTATCCCATACCTTGTTGAAGCCATTAAAGAGCTTGCTAAACAGGTCGGTAGTACGGAAGGTTCTTCTGGCTTTTCTTACTGGCTCCTTCAAGATAATGTGCTTACTACTAACTATAGTCTTTATCTTCCATCACTTACGGTAGGTTCGTTTAGTGCCACAGAAATTAATGTTTCAATAGCCAATGTCACAAATTTGACTGTTGGTAATAACGCCTTTTCTGTAGATTCATCAGGAAACCTTATTGTAGCAGGTGATGCCCTAATAAATGGTACTCTAGAGGTTCGAACTATAATCTCTGACACCATAGAAACAAATACTATCAAAATAAAAGGAGACATGGCTTCAAAGGTTACTATACCTGCAGGTGAAACACAGGTTGAGGTAGTTGTAGAAGATCTTACCCCTGATGATGTGGTTGTCGTATCACCAGTAGGTGCTTTTGTTTCATATAGGTTAATCGTTAATAATGGAAGCTTTGTTATCGAGTTGAGTAATGCTTTTCAAGAAGATGTAACATTTAACTACATTATTCTTAAGAAGTAATAAGATTTTCCTTCATCTGGTTATAATCACTTATGCGTGATAAATACACAAAAACAAGGGTTCCTATCTATTTTTGGTTGCCTATACGTGAGGTAGAAGAGAATGCTTTTAAACAAGCAGTAAATCTAGCTAACTTACCCTTTGCTTTTCATCATGTAGCGATAATGCCTGATACCCATAGTGGGTTTGGTATGCCTATAGGGGGGATTTTAGCCACTGATGGGGTAGTGATCCCTAATGCCGTAGGGGTTGACATAGGGTGTGGTATGCGCGCCTTCCGTACAACCATTACCAAACAAGAGATTATTCCTTATCTTGATCGGATATTAAAAGATATCTTACGTGAGATTCCTACCGGTTTTGATTGGTATAAAGAGGAACAGAAACACCCTATCTTTGATTATGCCCCTGACCTTTATATAGTACAGAGGCACCTAAAAAGGGCAAAGCAACAGCTAGGTACCCTAGGAGGAGGAAACCACTTTATTGAGATTCAGTATGAGGTGCCCATCGATAATAGGAGTAGCCATAAGTCTGACAAACCGGGTGAAACGAAGGGTTCTTCCGATAAAACAGCCAATTCTTTAATATGGGTAATGCTACATAGTGGATCACGTAACTTAGGTCGTCAGATAGCAGACTACTATTATCGTATAGCTCGTTCATTATTAGCTAAAAGAAGTAGTAAGTTTCTTTCTAAGTATCCTACCCCTGAGCTTGCGTTTCTTGAATTAGGTACCCGTTGGGGGGATGAGTATTGGAAAGCCATGCAGTTTGCTCAAGAATATGCCCGTGCTAATCGGGAGCGTATGGCAGAGAAGATTAAACAGATTCTTAAAAGATATTTTCCGCGCATGAAAGTACTAGAGGAGTACGATATCCATCACAATTATGCTGAGATAGAGAACCATTTCGGAGTTGATGTGGTAGTACACCGTAAGGGTGCTACAAAGGCTGAAGCTGGTCTTATCGGAATAATCCCAGGAAGCATGGCTAGTCCCTCATATATTGTAGAAGGATTTGGAAACGAGCATAGTTTTAGAAGCTGCTCTCACGGAGCAGGAAGAGTCATGGGAAGAAAAGAAGCCCTCCGCAGATTTACTGTTGATCAGGTTTTAAAAGATATGCAGGCTCATAAGGTAAAGATAGCAAAGAAAAATCTGCGTGATATCGCTGAAGAGAGCCGATTTGTGTATAAAGACATAGACAAAGTGATGGAATATCAGCACGATCTTGTGTTTGTAAGGTATAAGCTTTTGCCGCTTGGAGTTGTGAAAGGGTGATAAGCTAAATAAAATTAAAGTATGATCAAAGAATATTTTTGCAAAGTTGTGAAAAAAGTAAAGATTCGAAACAAAATTTTACTTTATTTAGAACGTCCTATGGGTTTTGATTTTAGTCCAGGGCAGTTTGTGCTTTTTGTGGCCGAAACCAAAATAGGAACAATCTCACGCGCTTATTCGATCGCTAGCACTCCTGATGAGAACCATTTGATTTTTTATATTAGCCTTCTATCAAAAGGAGCCATGTCAACAGTATTAAAAGATATACGGGCAGACGATGAGCTAAAAATACGAGGACCATTTGGCGAAGTAACTCCTGAAAAAATCGGTCAAGACCTTGACAAAATAATCCTTGTTGGCGCAGGAAGCGGCATAGCTCCAATAAGACCGCTTGCATGGTGGTATAAAAAACACACAGATGTTAACGTTACGGTGTATCATCAGGCACGTTACGAAGATGAACTTGTTTTTATGGAGGATTTCTTAAGATGGAAGATAGATTTTAGAGGGTTTGTTTCGCGTCAACCTCCTAAAAATGAAACACTAAAATACGGTTATATAACAGATGATATTTCAAAAATCATCAAGCCTTACCAAAATAAAAAGATAAAAGTTGTAGCATTTGGACCTCGCGGATTTGTAGAAAAAATTAAGACGGTTGTAGATGAAACCATTTTGATTACCGAGGGGTGGTAGGTTTAGCAGGATAATCTCTTGACATCAATTTATACAAAGTGTACACTTAACGTGATGAAGGAGGTGTCGCGGTTTGGTTTTTTAAAAAATACTGTTGTGCTGTTCATTCTCTCGTTTTTTTGGGTTGTTTTCTTAGTTTGGTTGTTGCAAGACTGTAACTCACCTTTGGGGAAATACCGAAGTTTATGTCAGAAAACTGAGTCACGTGTCACAAATGTAGCAGTAGGTACCGAAAAGAAAGAAGAAAAAAAGGAGAATTCAGATAGATTTCTATTTTTCGTGAAAGAGAGCATAGACAAGAAAGGTAAAAGCTGGTTGGCTGGTTTGTTATCAGATTTTTTACACGAACAGTGTAAAGAGGGTGGTGTGTTGGTTTTTGGACCTGAAGGGTTGTTTTGCCGTTTCGAGGGTATTGGCTCAATAACGGTAGAATACGATGAAGAAAATCATATCCTCACGATAGGCTCAACTACTATAGATCTTTCTAAAGCATTTCAAGAATTATTGTGGGATCCCATTGCCGGTACCCTTGAGATAACAGACGGAAATTCAGTTGATCTCTCTTCGCTGCGTCAATATCTTACATTAGACGGCAATCAGCTACGGTTAAGTTCAGCAAATAGTGTGATCTTTGACGGTTGGGATACAGATGAATCAGATGACGTAAAAAAGTTTGTTGATTTAGAAGATACACCTTCTGACTATGGGACGGCAGGATACCTCCTTATGACAGATGGTCTTGGGCAGATTACATATTTAGATCCTCAGAAACTAGGATATTGGGACCAAAAAGGAGACAATATTATCTTACGTTATTCTTCGAAAAATGTTTACCTTCGAAGCGGAGAATATCTAGGGGTAGGGTATGACCCAACAACATTTGGTATGGGAACCGTGGCTGCGTTTAACGGCGCAGTAGGTATAGGAACTACGAATCCAGTAGCAAGTTTACAGATCGAAGGGGTGGGTGGGAACCCATCATTACAGTTAGGAGACCATTATCTTAACCAAAGCACTATTCGCTTATTCAGTGATACGGTTTTTAATATAGCCTATTTACAGGTAGGAGGAATCTACTCCCATCAGAAAGGACGTTTAGTGGTGAGTAAGTTAGGAAGCAGCACAGATACCTTGGAGTGGTTAAAAATATACTCCGATCTTACAAGCTTTTCAGGACAGGTTGGAATAGGTACCGAAACTCCATCAACCTCGCTTGATGTTTTAGATAGTACCCGCATCTTTAGTCTGAGCGGTGAAGAGCTTGTCATATCAGCTACTTCTCTTGTGGCTAATGATAGCCTTAATCTTACCTCTTCTTTAGGAACTTCATTTAATGTAGGAGGGCAAGACATAGTTACTATCACCCCCTCAGGGAACGTAGGTATAGGCACTACGAACCCTTTAGCAAGGCTTCATGTTGATAATAATGATACAAACGGGATTGTTGTGTTTAGTGGGGATATCGGCACAAACGACTTAACCCCGATCTACCCTGATAGTAATTCATCGGATGATGTTTTCTTTATCTGGAATCCTAAAACAGCTTCGATTTTTGTAGGTAGACCTCCCGCATCCACGTGGTGGGATACAGAGGGATTAAATTTTTCTTATATTTTAGGGGGAGAAGAAAATACATTCTATGATGCTTTGCCCTGGTTCAACCATTATGCAAGTACTATTCTTAATGGTTTTCGTAATAAGATTAGGGGAAAACATAATTTTGTTGCGACCGGAGAAGTTAACACGATAAATTCAAGTTACAGTGTGATTTTGAACGGAACAAACAATGGGGTTTATGGACAAAACGGGACGATATTAAACGGTAATTATAATTACATTTATGGTTCCTATGGAGCAATCTTGGGGGGTGGCCAAAACCGAATATATTCTTATGAGAGTACTGTTTTGGGAGGGATAGGTAATTATATAGGGGAATACGGCGCGATAAATGCCGAGTCTTATAGTGTTGTGCTGGGAGGCACCTATAACACCGTTAAAAGTTCTTACTCTGTGGTGTTTGGTAACAGGATGGCTCTTTCACGAGATGCTGATAATGTCTTCGTTTTTGGCTTTTCGACGACTACTCCACCTTCCAACGAATATATCAACACTCCCAATAGTTTTCTTATAGGTCCTTATGGAACTCCTATTAAAGTAGGTATAGGTACAAAAGCCCCAAATGAGATGTTGACATTGGCTCCCTTTTCTAATATAGCAGTAGAGCTTGAGGCTCCTACTAATTTAACAGCTACAGCTACTACAGGCGGCACCTTACCTGCAGCTACATATAAGTTTAAAGTTGTTGCTACTGATGGGGTAGGATACAGCAGGATATCAAGTGAGATTACATGTACAGTTGATGGTACCACTACAAATGCGTGTTCGCTTACGTGGGATCCGGTCCCGGGAGCGACAGGGTATAGGGTATATATGACAACGCCTACAAATTACACATTTTCTCGGTATGCGGATATTACCACAAATTCTTTTACTCTTACAAGTGATCCTACTAATGCTTATCCAACAGGAAGTCCACCCACGATAATAAACGCCTATAAAGTCAAAATCTCATCTTCTGGTGACTCGTGGTTCTTAGGAGGAAACATCGGCATCGGTACAACGACACCTGGACAGCTTCTTCAAGTAGGTGAGGCAGGAGATGGAAGTGCAGCGATCGCCAATTCGTGGTTGACGTTCTCAGACATTCGGTTTAAAGAAGATATAGAACCTATAGATGATCCTGTGTTAATCGTAAAACAGCTACGTGGTGTTCGTTTTGTCTGGAAAGAAAGTCAAAAATCCGACATTGGATTTATAGCGCAAGAGGTCAAAGAGGTTCTACCTGAGGTGGTACGTGAAGATTCCCGTGGTTATCTCTCGGTTGACTATAGCAGATTAATACCTCTGTTGGTAGAGGCTATTAAACAGATATCAGTCTTACTAGAAGATGAAGGAGTCTTAACAGGTTCTACTACTAAATGGAATTTCATAGATGATGACGTGCTTACAACGGATTATTCTGTTTATATAAATGAATTGAGAGTTGGGTCTTTAAATAGTACTTTGGTATCTTCATCGTTACTTAAGGCAATAAACTTAGAAGTAGCAGGCGGTAAATTCGCTGTTGACAGCGAAGGCCAGCTTGTTTTACAAGGAGATGCAAATATATTTGGAGACCTGGTCGTAGAAGGGGTATTGAACGCAAAAGAGATAAGAACCGACAAATTGGTACTTCAACAGAATAGAGGAGTTGTTGTGATCCCTGCTGGTTCTAAGTCTATAAGGATTCAGGTTAATGATATGACACCAGATACCTTAGTTTTTGTTAATCAATACAGTGGTACCCCTGTTTTATATACAGTCAGAAGAGATACGGGTTATTTTGAGATCAACCTTGCTGAGCCTGCTTCTGCAGATATAGAGTTTGGCTGGTTTATAATATACTAACCAACAAACCTATGCTATAATACTTACGCGCCAGAGACAGCTGGGGGCCTCATGAAAATGGGGTCTTAAAGATCCAGCCGAGGCAAGAAGAAACAAAGTTTCTTTCTCGGTAGCTCTCCCAGCTGTTTCATGGTGCAAAGAGGCATTAAAATTATAAGAAAACGATAAGATAGTGAAAAGTTTTTAAAATGGCAAAGACACGCGAAGAGAAAGCTAAACTTATGGAGCTTTACAAACACATAATTGAGAATGCTGACTTTGTAATGGTTGAGTTAAAACCAAAGATTCCTGCTCAGATCATAAATACAGTGAGGCTTTCTTTGCAAGAAGTAGGAGGTAAACTAGTGGTGTTAAAAAACAAGGTCTTCAAAAAAGTAGCCTCAGAATACGAGCAGTTTAAAGATCTAGAGTTAGAAAATGTACGAGCCCTAGTGGTTTCTGAAACAGATATTGTCTCTGCTGTAAAAGCCTTTGATAAGATTACGAGTCTTGCAAAACAGGAGCTGCTTTTGCGTGGAGAAGATGAAGAGTTCGTAAACAGATACAAAGCCTTTGAATATGTGATGGGGTATGTAGATAAACAAGTGCTTGATGCCGAATCTGCTAAGGCTTTGTCAACTCTGGCTTCAAAAGAAGAGTTGTTAGGTCAGCTTGTTGGAGGACTTGCTCAGATAATCCGTGGCTTTATGAATGTATTAAATGGAAACACGTTAAAGTTTATCTATGTGCTTGAGAATCTAAAGGCTGCTAAATCTTAAATTAAATAAAATAATCTGTATGTAAACTATGGCAGAAGAGAAGAAGACCCTTCCAGAAAAACTGCAGAAGATTCTTGATGCAGTAAAAGAGCTTACTGTACTTGAGCTTGCCGAGCTTGTTAAGGCGATGGAAGAAGAGTTTGGCGTACAGGCTCAAGCTCCTGTTGCGGTAGCCGCTGCAGCTCCTGCCGCAGGCGGTGCTGAAGAAGAGGAGAAGTCAACATTTAATGTTGTACTTAAGGAGGTAGGTTCAAACAAGATCGCTGTAATCAAAGCAGTAAAAGACCTACTAGGTATAGGGCTTACCGATGCGAAGAATCTTGTTGAGTCTGCTCCTAAGGCTATAAAAGAGGGAGTTAGTAAAGAAGAGGCAGAAGAGATTAAGAAGAAACTTGAAGAGGCTGGAGCAAAGGTAGAGTTAGAGTAGGAGGTCTTTATTTAGAGGTATTTTTTGTTGTTTGATTGGGCTGGAAAGATTCGCAGAATCTTTCCAGCCCCATTGGAAAGATTTCAAATTCCATGATACAATATCTACATGGTTCTTTCTAAACCTCTCCTTAAACAGGTTATAAACGAACAAAATCAAGCTATTAGAAAGAAAATAAAAAGATACGTAAACCGTGATCTTGAAAAAGCTCTCCTTAGAAGTGCTAAGAAAGACGATCTTGTTGTAGTATTAAGTGGCGTAAGACGTGCAGGAAAATCTACACTGTTTGGTTATTTAAAAGAAAAACATCTTAAGCCAAGCTACTATATCAATTTCGACGATGACCGATTAATTAATTTCTCTCCCAAAGATTATCAAACTCTTTTAGAGGTGTTTATTGAACTGTTTGGTAAGGCAAAATACGTTTTTTTAGATGAGATTCAGAACGTTCCTTACTGGGAACGTTTTGCAAACCGTCTCAAAGAGCAAGGATATAAGGTGTTTGTTACAGGTTCAAACTCCAAACTACTTTCAAAAGAGTTTGGTACCTACCTTACAGGAAGATACATTGAGTTTAAACTTTACCCCTTCTCTTTTAAAGAGTATCTGCGTTTTAGAGGAATAGATGTCAAAAGACTTACAACGCAACTATCTACCTCTATTGACACCGATCTTAAAGTGCTTTTATTAAAACACCTAAAGACATATATGAAGTTTGGAGGTTTTCCTGAGTTCTTAACCAGCCGTAACATAGAGTTTCTTAAGACCTTATATGAGAGCATTTTATACAAAGATATAATCGGCAGATACAGTATTAAAGCTGAGGGAGTTTTAAAACAGATAGCCCATGTCGCGGCAAGTAATGTAGCAAGACCCATAAGTTTTAGGGCATATAGGTCTCTAGGAATAAAGAGTAGTACTACGGTTGCCCAGTATTTCGATTATTTAACTAGCACTTATCTTTTTTTCTTGGTTCCCAAGTTCGCTTTTTCAGTGCGATCTCAGTTCCTTTCTAAAAAGAAATTGTATATGATAGATAACGCCTTAGCTCGCTATGTGGGATTTAGACCAACCCCAGATGAAGGCAGGTTTTTAGAAAATCTGGTTTTTCTGCATCTTGTAAGAAGATCAAAATCAGCTGTATATTACTTTAGTAATACTCATAATGGGTCTAACGTAGGGGAATGTGATTTTGTGGTTCTTACTGAAACGCTTGAAGGTAAGCAGGTATCACTTCTTCAGGTAACCCTTGAACTTGATGATAATAAACAAAGAGAATTAAAGGGATTATTAGAAGCGTACAGATTCTTTAAAGACGCCTACTATAGTATCAACTCATTGTATATAGTAACCCTGGACCAGTATGACGATATTACAGTCTCTTTTGAAGAGGAACGGTTAAATATAAAAGTGCTACCGGCTTGGCATTTTTTGTTAACACTTTAGCAGTATAATCTTTATATGTACCTTTCTGAACTCTCAGAATATTTTAAACAGCTTGAATCAATAAGCTCTAGGTTAACCCTACGCGATATCCTTATTGAGCTTATAGAGAAGTTAGATGAAAAAGAAGCTCAAGTGGTTTCATATTTTTTACAAGGACGTCTTGTCCCTCCGTTTATTAATCTTGAGTTTAATATAGCTGAGAAGATGATCAACAGATATATTACAGAGCGGTTTGATATTACCTCCTCTAAAGAGCTTGCAGACCTGCGTCTGAAATATAAAGATCTACCTGGCGTTTATGAGTTTTTGGCAACCCAAAAGAGACCTAACGCTTCTTTACAAAACATGACTATTCTTGACACATATAACGCCTTAACCGAGATAGCGTTGACCGAAGGGGCAGGTTCAATTACAAAGAAACTTTCACTTCTTGATTCGCTCCTTCGTAAGATCGACCCCACATCAGGAAAATACATTTTACGTCTTATACAAGGAAGATTACGTCTAGGAGTAAGTGTACGTTCAATGCTTGATGCCTTAGCCTATAAAGAAAGCAGACAGAATGGTACTGACATAAAGGTTATTAAGGCGGTTTTTGATAAGGCATACGGACTTACCAGTGATATTGGATACATCACATCAGTGTATAAAGCGAAAGGTTTTGAAGCCATAAAGCAGGTTAAATTTAGGGCAGGAATTCCTATAGCACCCCAGCTTGCTGAGCGTGAAAAGACATTAAAGAAGTGTTTAGAGCGTATTCCTTTTCCGTTAGTTGACCCTAAAATGGATGGATTAAGGGGGCAGATTCATATATTTGACAGGTATTATTTTGAACAACATACATTTGAAGATAGGGTTTGGGCAAAGATCTACACCCACTTACTCAACACAAGAGAAAACACGTTACTTTCATCTTCTACTCGCTTTTTTGTAAAGATCTTCTCACGTAATCTTGAAGATCTTACTCCTATGTTTCCTGAGATTACCGAATGGGTTAATAAGTATGGAGAGATATTCTTCAGAAAAATAGAAAAAGACAAACCTTTGGTAGCAGTATTAGATTCAGAACTGATCGGGTATAACGAGAACACAGGAGAGTTCTTTGGTTTCCAGGTTACCATGACAAGGCGCAGAAAATACGGCATCAAAGAAGCAATGCAAGATGTTCCGATCCGAGCTTTTGTGTTTGATATGATGGTGTATGGTGATGAGCTTATTGATCATCCTTTAAAAGAAAGGCGAAAGATCGCTGAAGAAGTGTTTGCTGATCTTCCTTCTGAATCTACAGTAATACTAAATACAGCCCATAAGTTCTATGAGAACAAAAAAGCTCATCAGAAGATTTTAGAAGAGGTTCAAGCCATCTTTTATGATTACGTTTCAAGAGGAGTTGAAGGAATAATGATCAAAGATCCTGACGCACCTTATGAGCCCGGTGTAAGAAAGTTTAGTTGGATCAAGTTCAAAAGAGCCATGAAGAAAGAGTTGGCAGATACCTTAGATGTAGTGGTACTTGGTTATTACTATGGAAAAGGGCGTCTAGCCACTCTCGGAATTGGAGGTTTGCTCGCAGGGGTATATGATCAAGACAACGACACCTTTGTAACTATCGCGAAGATAGGAACAGGTTTCTCTGATAATGATTGGTTACAGATAAAAAAGATACTTGATGATTTAGCTGTTGAGAAAAAGCCAGCAAGGGTAGAGGTAGCAAAAGAGCTTGTTCCTGATGTGTGGGTTTATCCGAAGCTTGTGATTGAGGTATCTGCTGATGAGATTACAAAAAGTCCAATACATACAGCGAAGGTTGCGTTGCGATTTCCTCGATTTGAGCGTATCCGTGAAGATAAAACTCCTGATGAAGCAACCACTCTAAAAGAGGTATATGAGCTAGCAAACCTTACTTAGAAAGCCATCTGTTAAGAATATCTTCTTTAAGCGTAGAGATCGTCTTGTCGGTATATTCTATAAGGTTTGTTTTTTCAATAAGATCCCACAAGATTATCCCTACTGAAACTGAAAGATTAAGGCTTTCAACAAATCCTCTCATAGGAATATATAGCTTATAGTCAGAGTTTTCTATCATCTTCTGGCTTAATCCCCTGTGTTCGTTTCCGAAAAGAATGACAAAAGGTTTTTTAATCTGTTGCCATCTGAAATGGTTAAGTTTTACTGCATCTTCATCAACCACAGTAGCTATGATGGTGAAATTATTTGATCTAAAGTAGTTTATAGCCTCTAGGGTAGAGGAGTGTTTGATAAAGGTAATCCATCTGTTTGCTGAGGCTGAGGTTTTTTTACCGATCTTTTTAGGATTAAACGGTTCTTGTTCCTCAAAGATAAGATGGACAAACTGGAATCCAAACGCATCTATAGTCCGCGTGGCTGCCATCACATTATGCGGATCATATATATCTTCAAAACCTATATGAATATCGGTGATACGTTTTTTAAGGCGTGATAGGATCTTCTCTCGTCTTTTTTTCGTAAGTTTCTGGAGTTTTAATAAGATGTCAGCTGACATTTTTAAAGGAAGATAACACAAAATCTCTATGAAAAGACCCGGCC
>WFTI01000006.1 GCA_015485585.1 Candidatus Dojkabacteria bacterium
GGTAATCTTCCCAGGGTAAGTTGTTGCTTCTTGCATCAAAACTTTCCCAATAGAGTTTTAGATATTGTTGTGCAGTAATAGCAATATCGTTGTAGGGAGGTGGTGCATGGAATACTTTTTCTCCATTTGTTATTTGTGCCGGCAGTTCCATCGAATAAATTACTACTTCTTTTTCCGGAATTCTTTTTATTTCGGGGGAAGAAAACCGATCCATATACATATTATAACATTTTTCTGTTGGTCCAGATTTTTCAGAATATGAAGAATCTCTTCTGAAGGACCACAGGTATTAATGTTTCTTTTTCCCCTAATATTTCCCCTAATACAAAACAAAGGGTAACTATATCTATCCATGGAATACCCATTACATATCGCTTGTGCTATACCTCCCCTCTTCGCTCTGTTATAACCGACTCGATTACTTTACGATCCAATCCTTTGTGAAAATAGCTTGCCCTTTATCTGATATAATAACTAACGACCGTGGAGGCAATTCAGCGGAAAAGTGGATGCTTCCAAGGCGAAGGTTGCGGGTTCGAGCCCCGTCGCCCGCTTTGAGATATAAAAAACTAACTATGCTGCGATTAGGGATTCTTACAATCTTCCCAGAGATTTTTGAATCTTACCTTAACAAAAGTATCTTTAAACGAGCCCAAGAACAAAAGATTGTGGTTATAGATATCGTTAATATCCGCGATTTTACTGAAGATAAACACAGAACCGTAGATGATAAACCCTTTGGAGGCGGTGCGGGTATGCTTATGATGGTAGAACCAGTACTTAGAGCTCGTGAGAATCTTATCAAGGAGTGGAAAAACGAAGGTGTTCAGAAGATCGAAACCTTTCTGTTTGATGCTCGAGGAAAAATACTTACTCAGGAGTTTTTGGTGAAGTACTCTTTAAATATTCAAAAAAGAAAAGAAAACAGCGGTCTTATTTTTATTGTTCCCCGTTATGAAGGGATAGATGCTCGCATAGAAGCAGTAGTAGATTATGTTATCAGTATAGGTCCTTATATATTAAGTGGGGCAGAGCTTGCTGCTTTAGTGTTTATTGATGCTTTCTTGCGCCTTTTACCAGGAGTTTTAGGAAATAAACAGAGTTTAGAGAATGAGACCACATTTACTTTTAAAGGAGATAAACTCTTAGTAACGAAAGAATATCCTCAGTATACTCGTCCTAGAACAGTAATTATAAATAACAAAGAATACAGCGTACCTTCAGTTCTTTTAACAGGAGATCATAAAAAGATTGCCAAGTGGAGAGAGCAACACACCCAAGTAAGTGAGCTTGATTTCTTAAGAGCAGATGATGTTAAAGATTTAGAATAGTATCTGAAGTTTTCGTCTCTTCTCTGCTTAAGGTTCGGAAATATTTTTTCTGTATTTTTCATACAAGTCTAAATTAATCGATGCACAAACCATGCGTCGATTAGGTTTGATTATGTTACTCATACTGGCCACGTTGTTACTTGCTCCTTCCAAAGTATCTGCTTTAACTAAACAGATTAATGTAGAGCTAGAATACGATACATACATAGAAGAGAGTGCTCCTACGTCATTGCATTATTGGGAACCGCTTCTATATGTTGGAAATCTATATCATCAAGGTAAAGGAAAAGCCCGTGCCATAGTAAAGCCAGATTATTATCAACTCAAAATGGCAGGAATACAACCTGAGCAGATCACTAAAGCAAAGCTTTATCTTTATACCTTTGAATGGGAGACTCAAGATTCTATTCAGATTAATGTTTATGATATCTTATCTTCGTGGAATCCTTCTGACCTTACATGGGATGCTTTTAATTTTCCTTTAAAATATGTTTACTTTGCCCATTTTAATTTTCAACAAGGGTACCAAGGGATAACCATCACCAGCGGTTTTAAACGTCAGTATGCGGAATATTTAAGTGGTGCTGTACCTGGAGGTTTCCTCTTAAGATCACCTCATGAGTCTACACGAGGACGGTATATTGCGTTTTTCAGTCAAAACTGTGTTCATGCCTCGTACCCTTTGTACTGTTATGATAGACAGGTTCCTTATATTACTGTCTGGTATACCGATACATTACCTCCAGCAACACCCTCGATTATTGCTCCTGAGAATAATTTAGTGATAAATCATCAAGAGGTCAACTTTCAGGTTACACCTGTAACAGATCCTGAAGGAGATCAGGTATATTACCGTTTCTTGGTGGCTTCAGATGAGGATTTTTCAGATACGGTATTTGTAACCCCATGGTCTGATGAACCCACTGCTACTATAACCCTTGATGAAGGGCACTATTATTGGAGAGCTGAAGCAAAAGATACATCAAACAATGTTGTTCAAACCCCTGTATACCAGCTTACTGTTGATCTTTCGGCACCGTCTGCTCCTGTTCTCAATGTGCCTCCGTATGTTACTTCTAAAAAAGAGCTTGTACTTTCATGGAATCCTCTAGATGAGAACGTCTCTTATCAGGTGGAGTGGTCAAATAATTCGGGGTTTGTTTATTCGCAACGCAGTGAATGGATTAATGGTACTAGTTTTGAATTCTCTTTTCCTGCGGTGGGTGTTTATTATTTTAGGGTACGCGCAAAAGATAAGGTTGGGAACATAGGAGAATGGTCTGATGTTGTTGAGGTTTTATATGATCCTCTGGCACCTAAAATACTTGAATTTTCTGTCGAACCTACTTTAGTTGATACTACTGAACGCAAGACCGTCAAAGTGAAGGCAACAATAGATGACCTTACTTTTAAAGAAGCAAAGGTAATCCTGGTAGATTCTAAAGGAAATGAAACAGTTCTTAGAACTTATACTGAACCAGATATCTCAGGTAGAGTATATGTTAATCGTTTTACTGATGGGAGTTATTACATCTTTTTAAGGGTTTATGATAAAAGTGGCCAGTATGCTGAGAGTGAGAAGGTTCCTCTCATCATAGATACGATACCTCCTGTTATCAGTATTAAAAATGAAGCACCCCTTGATAAGCCCCTCAAAAATGATCCGCGTTGGATTGTAAGTTGTAGTGAAGATGGTGAGTTTATATTGCGTAGAGGTAGGGTACGTTTATTACAGATGAGGGTTAAAGCAGGGGAATGGTTTACTGTTGCTCCAAAATTAAATGAAGGGAAAAATACTCTTACCTTTTCCTGTTATGATACTTTAGGCCATAGAACAGATAAAAAACAAACCGTCTTGATAGATAGAACAGCCCCAAAAATTTCAGAGATTAAGGTTGTAAATGAGAAAAATGCATCTTATCTAAAGTTGAAATGTGAAAAATCAAGCCTAGTTTTTGTTGATTTTGGCTTCGAGAACCCAATTAAAAAGGTTTGTGATAAGCAGAGTTTAAGGTTTGTGGTGCCTTCTAATCTTGTACCAGGGAAATACTATCTTTTCAAAATCTGGGCACGTGATAACGCCGGTAATGAGAGCAAGGTACAGACAGTTGGATTTACTAAACCAAACAGACAAGAGAATACCAGCGCGCATTCATTTAAAGGACACAAAAAGGCAAAACCCTTCTCAGAGATCTTCTGTATCTTACGGGTACGTATAAACCAGTTTAAAAAGAGATATCAGATAGCAGAGAAAATCTGTGATACCCAGAATATTAGCGTAGATCAGGTAAAGCCTGTAATAACGTGGGGGTTGATAGGGTATAGAATAGACATTAATACTCCTTATTATGTGCAGATAAAGGTAATATATGAAGAGTGTAGCAAACTCTCTTGGTTTCTTACTTTGATAGGCAAAGATTGTATTTACCAACCCGTTAAAGAGACTGTTACAAGCGCAAAATTTATCCTTAAAGGAAGGTTAGGGAGATATTACCGCACAGCCCGTATGGGAATGGGAACACATAAAGCTATGTTGTGGATGGGACCATATAAGGAAACCGTTAACTCTAAACTTTTTCTAGAGGGTTTTCTTATAAGTCGTTTGGTAAATGTTCCCTATTTAGGACAGATATTTTTAGAAGAGAAGATCTATGAGCAGTCTTACAGGCTTCCATTAGACGATCCGTTCAATAAAATCAAGAAACCTCTTGATTGGATATTTTTTGACTATAAAGGGGTCTATCTTACCCAACGGTTTGGTAAGACAAGATTTTCACAGTTTCACGGAGGAATTGATCTTTCCGCGTATAAAAAACCTATTAAGGTTCCTGCCGAGGGTAGGATTATTAGGGCGTCATATCATCGGCGTAATGCCTGTTTTTCAGGAGGATATTATATTGCTATAAAACACGCCCCTAATCTGTACACCTATTATTTTCATCTGCTGAATTTGAAAGTAGGCAAAACCGTACGTGCCGTGGGACAGAAGGTAAGAAGAGGAAATACTTTAGCGATTACAGGGGCTTCAGGTAGGTATCGTTGCAAGCCTCTAAAACACCATCTTCATTTTGAAGTTCGTACATGTCTTTATACTAGGTGTCGTGTAAATCCTTTAGATTATCTAAGTTTTGATCCTTTAAAACTAAAATATAAACTTTAGACAAAGATGCAGGTTGATAAGAGAAAAACCTTACTATACTTGGCGATTATAGTCTTTACGATTTTTTCATACATAGGAGGTGTTTGGTATTTTAAAATAAGCAATAATCGTGAAAACCCCGACATACTTTTAAAAGAGAAAAAGATCTGGGGAGAAGTAGACAGGTTTGATGTCTCTTCTCAGGTCCTTGCTCTTGATACCAAGAAACAGGTATATCTTGTTAATCTACAAGACTATACCTTCTGGAGGATAAGTAAAAACAATCGAAGAAGAATTAAAAAACCATCTGTGATAAAACCTGAAGCCTCATTTTATCCTCTAGGTAACAGAAGGTTTGTACAGGTATCACAAGGTAATATGATTTTATTTACGGTTAAAGATGATATCCTGTTTCCTGTAGCCGAGTACACATTACCTAAAGAGATGGTTTTTCAGGGAATACGATATGTAGAAGATAACCTGATTGTATGGGGTTTTCTGAGTTCTAAGCCACAAAATACAGTTTTATATGTATTTGATGAGCTTTTTAAGCTGAAGGGCCAACATGAACTAAAAGAGATAATTGCAACCTACATATACCCTGTAGATGATAACTATCTAGCGGTAATCGAAGAGTCTCCTGAGCTTCCTCGGAAGGGTTATCTTTTGAATTTAAAAAATCAGAAGACACACGAAATTCCGTGTATACAGCAGAGTACGCTGGTGTGGGGTGAAAGACTATACCTTTATCTCCCGACTAAATGCAAGAATTACGCTTCAGGTTTTTATAAGATAAAAGTAGAGGGGTTAAAGGAACACCCGCAAAGTGAAAAAATTAAGAAGATCTTAGAAGCTTATAAAACATATGATGTTGTGGGGGTTGCTTATTTTGAGATTAGTGATATTCCTGTAGTTTTGATCTCTTATTCTCCTTTGTTTGGTGAAATTTTTCTTAAGGTTTATGGGTTAGATTCCACTATAGAGGAGGTACTTAATACAGATATTCAAGAGTTTATGCCTCCGATCGTTTTAGACAAGTCCCCAAATTCGTTAGTTTTAAGTGTTTCTGAGACTGTCTTGCTTAGATTAGGGGTAAGGTAGTGTGCTATTATTCATACATGCGTCAAGTATTGCAGAAGATTAAAGATTATTTTTCATATGATGCACGTGAAGTCCGCAGAACCAGAAAAATAGTAGAGAAGATTAATCAGTTAGAAGAGAAAGTTAGAAAACTTAGCGATGAGGAGCTTTCAAAAACCGCTGATGAGTTCAGAGAAAGGTTGGGTATAGATGTTAAAAAGAATCGGGTGAATCCAGATCTGACTTTAGAAGGACGTAATGATGAAGAATACAAGAAGGTAGTTGAAAAAGAACGAGAGAAATTAATGGAAGTATTACCCGAAATTTATGCGAGGGTTCGAGAGGTAGCAAGAAGGGTAGCTGATCACCGACACTTTGATGTCCAACTTATTGGAGGCATCTTGCTTGCAGAGCAACGTATTATAGAGGTTTATACCGGTGAGGGAAAGACGAATATAGCCCTTCTTCCTGCTGCTTTATATGGTCTTACCGCTAGGGGGGTTCATATTCATACAGTTAATAACTATCTTGCTAAGCGTGATGCTGAGTGGGCAGGTCATATTCTGTCAAAACTTGGCTTTACCGTAGCAGTTATTACTTCAGAAGGCGCCTATAAATATGTGGATGATGAAGAAGCTATCCGTATTAAGGGGGATCATATAAAAGAGCTCTTGAAAGAAAAAGATCTTCGTAATATGTCAACATTAAGGGGTACGAACCTTATACCTGTGTCAAAGCAAGAAGCTTATTTAGCAGATATTGTTTATGGTGAAGCTAATGAGTTCGGATTCGATTATCTACGAGATAACATGGCGGTTGATATAACACAACGGGTACAACGAAGCAGATATTTTGCTATTGTAGATGAGGCTGATTCTATCTTAATAGATGAGGCACGGGTACCACTTATCATTTCACAACCTGATCAAGAGTCTACTCAGTTATATATTAAATTTGCTTCTATAGCCCGGCAACTAGAAGAAGGGGTTGATTATGTTGTAGATGAAAAAAGTAGAGGCGTAACTTTAACCGAAGAGGGTGTTAAAAAGGTAGAAAAAATATTAGGAATAAAAGATCTCTGGCTTAATACTCTTTATCTAAAACACCTTCACACTGCTTTAAAAGCCAAGGCATTATTTAAACGTGACAGAGATTATATCGTCAAAGATGGACAAGTATTAATTGTGGATGAGTTTACAGGAAGAGTACAACCCAACCGTCGCTATAGTGAAGGCTTACATCAAGCCATTGAAGCCAAAGAGGGGGTCCCTGTTAAAGCTGAAAGTAAGACCCTTGCTACTATATCACATCAGAATTACTATCGAATGTATACATTTTTAGCAGGAATGACCGGAACAGCTGCAACCGAGAGGGAAGAGTTTCGTCGTATATATGGATTAGATGTTGTAGTAGTACCTACCTATAGACCGATTATTCGCAAAGATTATCCCGATATGGTTTTTAAGACTAAAAAGGCAAAATATAAAGCTATTGTCAAAGAGGTTAAAGAACTTTATCAACGTGGACAGCCAGTTTTAGTGGGAACATCTTCGATCGAGGCATCTGAAGAGCTCTCTGATCTTTTAAAAAGAGAAGGAATTCCTCATCAGGTGCTTAATGCAAAACATCACGAAAAAGAGGCTCAGATAATAGCAAAAGCAGGTCAGAAAGGTTCGGTAACTATCGCAACCAACATGGCAGGTCGTGGTACTGATATCAAAATAACCGATGAGGTCAGAAAACTAGGAGGACTTGTGGTTTTGGGAGCCCAAAGACATGAAGCAAGGCGTATCGATAACCAGTTGCGTGGTCGTACTGGCCGTTTAGGAGATCCTGGGTACACAAGATTTTATCTTTCTCTTGAAGATGATCTTTTACGTATCTTTGGAGGTGACATTATAAAACGGATGTTTGAATCTTTAAAGATGGATGAAGAGGCTCCTATATCTTCCCGCATGATTACGCGTCTTATTGAGAAAGCTCAACGAAAAGTAGAGTCTATGCATTTTGATATACGTAGGCGTTTGGTTGAGTTTGATGATGTGGTTAATGTTCAAAGGGATACGGTTTATGAGTTAAGGAGGCGGGTTCTTGTTCTTCTTAATATGGAGCCTTCAGATTTCAAACAGGCATTCAAAAAAGCAAAACTTAATAGATACAAAGATTTTGATCTAGGATTAACTAAAAGATATCTTTTTAAACTAGATGAATATTCCCTACTTGAACCTTATGAGTTCAGAATTCCGCCAAAATATCGGTTAAAGCATCTGTTTACTCCCCTCAGGTGGTGGATCCTTAAACAGCTTGTCACAGCTTTTGGGCGGTATCTTAATCATACAGATTCTGATCTTTTAACAAAAGAACGGTACGATTATTTACGTAACTTTCTAGATGCTGTGTTTCCTGATCCTTTGTGGATTAAGGTATTAGAAGATGCAGGGTATACTCCATCTACATTTAAAGAACGGTTTAGAATAGAAGAAACCAAAGAAGGAATAGTTGTAAACCCCCTTGAGCTTTATCGGGTACTGATCATAGGGTTTGATCTCCATCTTTCGTATTTTGAACCCGAAGAGATAAAGGATTTTGTTCGTATAGTAGTGCTTCAGACACTCGATCAGTTATGGATGGACTACATAGACAGTATAGATGATCTAAGAACCGGTATCTTCTTAAGAGGGTATGCGCAACGGGATCCTCTGGTAGAATTTAAACAAGAAGCCAATATAATGTTTGATAACTTCTTTGCTACTTTACAAGAGTTTATTACAAAGAAGGTCTTTCATCTTGTCAAACCTGAAGAGGTAAGGTAATATAATTGAGATATATGAAGAACCAGAAACAGCAGATCACCGTGGTTGAGTATAAATGTCCTTATTGCGGAGAGGTCCATTATGTTGTGGCATACTGCTTTAATTGCGGAGAGAATACAGAGGTTGGAGAGATAAAGAAGCTTACCGTAGAAGAATTAAAAGAGTTAATGCAGAAAGAACATGTTGAGTTTATAGGTCCTTCTCACGCTTATGCCCATCTTACTGATGAAAAAGAGGCTGCATCACCTGTTATAGAAAGTGATAGTTTAACAAGCCTTTCTGCAAATGAGGTGGATGAACTTCTTGGAGGAGACAGTGGACTTACCACACTGTAATTTAT
>WFTI01000007.1 GCA_015485585.1 Candidatus Dojkabacteria bacterium
CACGATATTCAGGGTGCTCACGTAGAAATCTTGCATCTTTTCGCGTGCTTTCAAGCTCTACTACGGTTGTTTCAAAAAACTCGCTCAAAAACTCAACCCCTAATCTGTAGATATGTGGAAAAACCGACGGACCACCCCACGAAGGAGCTATTGTAGCGATTTTTGGAGGTGACATACTTTAATTATAACTCTTTTTATTCATAGTTTTTCGTACCCAACAGTGGATTGGAAGAAAGATAAATCTGATGTAGAACCCCTTATCTTCCATCATGCGATTAACCAACACCCAAAATAACCATCAACACATTTTTTATTACACCCACAAAGAGTTTCTAGAATATAAATATGAATATGATAAAATCTTTCATGGAACCCAAAAGTAAAGCACGTAGAGGTTCCTTTTTCCTCAAACTGATGTTTTCTCTTATAGGACTAGGAATCCTCCTAGAGTTCCCCTTGCTGGGAGTACTAGTTCTTGGAATAGGAGTTCTCTGGGTTCTTAAAAAATATAAAGATGTTCTTCTCAAAACAGTCCGTAAGTATAGAATTGCCTCGGATTTTGTTCCTCTAAGTATTGTGCTAATTCTTGTAGGAATATTGATTATATTTGCTCTCCTACCAAAAATTCAGACATCCCCAAAAGAGGAAAACACAACAAAACAACTTAATACTTCCGAAGATACTATCCAGGAGAAAAAAGATGTTTCTTACCTCCGGTGTATTCCTTTTATCCCTTACCAACTCAAAGAAATCGGAAGAATTAGAACCCGGCATGGCATAAATGAAGAAATAGATGAAATATACTATCTTATTAATTACAAAGAAAATGATGAAAAAGAACTCAGAAATCGGATATTAGCTACTATATACCAACTTCTTTCAGGAAAACTAGAAAAAACTCGACTCTCCTTTGTCTCCAATGAAGAAGTTTTCTCTCTGATAAAAAAAGAACAAAAAGGGCAGATTTTTTCTCCATATGAACGTAGTCTCTTGAAAGAACATTATTTAGCTCAATATAAAGCGAGATATACCCTGTCAGATGGAAAAGAATATTACTCTTATGTGGTATATCCTTATAACCCTGAAAGATCCGAAATAATCGAGGGAGAGGTTAAAACCCACCAAAAAGACCTAAAAAATCTACTTTTATTTACAGAGTTAATGGAAACTTCATATCCGTACCAAATAGTCAAAACCCTTCAAACAGAAAACAATGAGGAAAAAACCTACCTAGTATTAATAAAAGATTTCTCATATGAACCCACGTTCAAAAGGAAAATTATTTGCACGCTAAGAAACATAATATCAAAAGAGAGAGAAAAAAGAGGGAAAAGTAGTATCTTGCTTTTTGACGATCTAAAAGCCCTGGAGGTCTATAGTAAAAATTATGATAACAGCAAAGAGACGGGTCAGAATATTCCAGAGCTAGAATTGGTTTCTAATCACTTCGTAGCTTCTTACAATAGAAACCTGAATAATAATACTTCTTCTTTCACCCTCTCATTTTTCCCTTATGTCACCAAAAACCACCCCAAACTAGGGAAATATAAAAAAGACCTACAAAACATCGATATATCCAAAATAAGTATTATAGAAATAACAAAATAACTCAAAGATTCTACAGGCACTGATAAAAGCGAAAATCATCAGGAGGACTTGATTAACACTCCTCTCTCTATAACCCCCCTTACCAAGGGGACTGAAACAGGGTGGCCTGTAAGTTTTAGGCGTACATACATAAAAAGGTCTCTCGGTTTTATGTTATTTTTTGCTGCAGTTTTACGCACCATCTCTACCCATGCTGTATTAAACTCCTCTTCATCAGAGAAACTTTTAACTAGTTGCTCACTCTTCTTAAGAACCTCTGAAAATGCATTCTCAAGAAGCTCTTTTTCGTATTTTTTCACCCCTTTAACAAGCTTGTAGTCGTACTCCACAAAATCCGCATAAAAGAAAAGTATCATGTACAGTGCCTCAAAAAGGGTGGTTGTTCGCTCTTTTACAAGTAAAAGTTTAGAGTCAAGGGCTCTATCGTTTAGAATCTGCTCTACAACCTTTTTAATCTGCTGTTTATCTAAAAAGCTTCTAAATAACGGCCTCTCTATTTTTGACGAGATTACTCCATCTTTTATAAGCCCTTCGTGCTCTTTGTGGTACTGGTAGATCTTCTCAATTATATGATCTTTAAAACGGTTAAGCCATGTTTTAAACTCTTTAGAAAATTTATCAAGCGCCGTATCACGCATATAAACCTTATTAAACCAATCAAGTTTCTCTCTATTAAATATCGGATTAGACCTATGAATCTTATGGATATCAAACCGTTCTACGAACCTCTCTAAAGATAAGATCTCTTCTTCTCCTTCTGTGATGGGATTGTATCCAAGAAACATCAAGAAATTTAAAAGAGCTTCTTTAAGGTACCCTTCGCGTAAGAAATCAACCACAGCAACGCTTCCTTTACGTTTTGAAAGCTTTCCTCCGCTTGGATCAAGTATGACCGGAAGGTGCACAAACTCTGGTAATCTAAACCCTAGGGCATAATAGAGGCCGATATGTTTTGGAACCGATGAGATCCACTCATAACCTCGAATAACATGGGTAACTCCCATATGATAATCGTCCACTACAACCGCAAGATGATAGGTAGGAAAACCATCAGATTTTAAAATTACAAAGTCCCCTTCTTGTTTTAGATCGAACCTTACTTTTCCCACTACGGTATCGGTGAATTCTAAAGTATTTTTCCCGTATTTTTTATAAAACGCCTGCATGTCAAACCGAACTACTGGTTTTTCTCCTGCTTCTATACGCTCAAGAGCCTCTTCATAACTTACATGAAGCCTACAGTATCTATCATATCTTGGTCTCTCTTTGGCTTGAAGCTGTTTTTTTCGTAGATTTTCAAGTCTTTCTTTACTACAGAAACAAAAATAAGCAAAACCTTCTTTTATGAGCTTTAAAGCATAGTACTGATAAAGCCTTATCCGTTGAGATTGGATATATGTGTTTTCAAAATCATGTGTGTCAGTTTTTTCTATCTCATCAAGATGAAGTGCCCAATCATGGGTATACCAGTTAAACCGTGAGTTTTCTGCATCGTTTATCTGATTTTGATTAAACTGGTTATCAAAATTAATACCAAATTCTTGTAAGATATCGATTATCTCTTTGATGGTTCCTTTTACAAAACGTTGGCGATCAGTATCTTCAATGCGAAGCAAAAACTTACCGTTGTTTTTTCGTGCCCATGCCCAAGAAAAAAGAGCACTACGTAAACCTCCTATATGAAGGCTACCTGTTGGCGACGGAGCAAACCGAGTAACTACTGACATAGTGTATTTTAAATCAACCAACGGCGCATCGTGGCAACTGCTTCAAGGCTCTTTAAGGCTTCAACAAACCCTGAGTCTACGGTATGCTCGGCAGTTTCGGTTCCTATGTATGTAGCTCCTTGATTTTTAAGAAATGTAATCAATTCTTGTAAAACTTCTTTATATTGCTCGGTTGTGCCGTTTTTGATGTAAAGAAGATAGATCCATCCCTTTTTCTTGTTTACCTTTTCGCGTACTCCAACAACAGCCACCCCTTTGGTCTGACCGTCTTGAGAGGTTAGTAAAAAATACATTAAACCTCTCTCTTGAGCCTCCTTAATCTGTGGTTTTAATTTCTCAGGATCACTAAGATATAGCTGTGCTTTAAAACCATCGTTTAAAAGGGCAAAATATTCTCCCATCAATTGGGCAGTCTCATCAAGGGTTGGTTCTGATACAGGGACTAGTTTGAGCTTAGAGTGATTTGCCATCTTAGACTATTATAACTACTTCTTTTACCCCCTGCAAGATTAAAATAGCTCCCAAAACAGGACTTGTTATGTCTTAATTCCCCTCATTTAACTTTACCCAAACAACCCCTTTACTATCGGTTACAACTTGGGGGAGTTTTCCGTCCCACTTCTCTATCCACATCTTTTTAAGGATAAGATCAGTCAATGTCTGCTGAAGCAGTCTTTGGGCTTCAGCCTCAGCTTGTGCTTTTGTAATCATCTGCTCTTTGCGGTATTTCTCTTGCTCAGCCCTGTATTTTTCAGCAATGACCTTCTCTTTCTCTATCTGTTTCCTCTCAACAGCGTCAACATACTCTTCGCTAAAGTCTATTCCGCGCACTCCGAAGAAATCAAGTTCTAATCCTTTCTTGGCAAAGGATTCACGAAGCACTCTGGCAACCTCTTCTTCAAACTGTCTTACATCTCCTGCATAAAGCTGCTCTGCCTTGTAATTTCTTGCAATTACACGAACATTAACCCGCGAATCAGCTTTTACAATCTTCTCAACCACCTGCGCCTCGTCTTTACCGATATTTTCAAACACCCACTGAACCTTTTTAGGATCTATTCGGAACCTAACCGTGTACTTGATTTTAATAGGTTGTCCATCTTGTGTGGTAGTATCTACAGGATAATCTCGATAGTCAGCTTGTGATGCATCAGGATTATCACTGGTCTCATAGGTAAGGAGTCGGGTAGTATACCTATGTACTCCATCGATCAGAGGAACCTTAAAATAGAACCCTGGATAAGCCACCTTTACTATTTTTCCTAGCCGTGTCACGACTGCAGCCTCACCCGGTGAAACTATAAAGAAAGGAAAAATATTGAAAATTCCGAAGATAATCAGAATAACGACCACCACCCCAATGGCAGTTAGGAGTTTTTTAAGGAGTGGCATGGGGTATTATAGCAAA
>WFTI01000008.1 GCA_015485585.1 Candidatus Dojkabacteria bacterium
AATATAACCGGTAACCTATATGCTGTTAAAAAAGAGTTTCTTCCAAAAAAGTTTGATATTCGCTGTGCCGATGATGCGTTTATTACATTCTATATCGTTTCAAAAGGTGGTTTTATAGATTACGAAGACAAAGCCTTTGCCTATCAGATGTACCCTCGCAATTATAAAGATTGGCTTTTGCAGAAACTCCGTAATCTAAAAGGAGAAGCAACCAGCAAAGAGGTGATTAAGCAATTACTAAAAAATGGAAAAAAAGAGATCGAAAGTATGCGTACATTTACAAAAGAGATCAGATATTTTTATTACACTTTAGAAGTTCCAAAAAACTTCAAAGAATGGTTATGGTTTATTGCGCTTTACTTTGCAAGGCTTCATATGTGGTTTTTACATTTTCTTAATCCAACTATAAAACGTAGAAGAGATTCGCTTTGGTTTAGATGGAAAAAGGTATAAATTTAGTGGAGTATCCTAATTTACCGTGCTAATCTCTGTTCTGCTCTTTTACTCTCTACTTACCTTTATATACCTTACGGCGCTTGAGACGTATCCTTCTTTAAACTCAAGATAGGCAAGGGCAAATAGCAACACTACAAACCACCAAACAAGAGCGATCTCAGATGCAGCTGTAGGCGGTGGTGTGGTAGGTACTGGTGTAGTAGGTGTTGGTGTAGCTGTAGTCTCTGTTGGTGTCGGAGTTGTGGGTGTTGGAGTTGGCGTGGTTGGTGTCGGGGTTGGACCGGTTGGTGTCGGTGTAGGTGTAGTAGGTGTAGGAGTCGGAATCGGGGTGGTTGGAGTCGGGGTTGGGGTTTGGGTTTGAGGAGGTGCCTCAGGTTCACATGTACCGGGTCGGCATTGGTATCGGGTGTCATTATTGGGTACACACTGGCGAGTTGTGTCAAAACACCACCAAACACCGTATTCTTTATTCATCCAGCTATAGTTCTTAGGACAACTAAAATCATAATCCTCTGGTCTCCCACCCCCAGGGCATATTATCTGTTTTCCGGGGTTCCCTACTAACTCAGTACATGCGTATTGTTTTCCGTTAATAATCTTATCGACACAAATATCCGTAGGGTTGTTACCCACACAAACTTCTTGGGAGGCTAGAACACATTTTCCTTCTTCTTCAGGAGGGGTCTCTGTTGTTGTAACCTGTGGAATACCACATATATTGTAAGCTTCACCTCCGCATGTTGACTTTATATTTCTCCAACGTTGCCATTTCCCCCCTACACATTTATACTCTACTAATACAGCCTTAGGCTCTCCACCTTCACAACCGCTCCAACTTTCACACAACCATACTTCTTCTGTCTTTCCTTCTGGGCTACATGGTCCCCCCGGTGTTAAAGCCTCCTCCACTGTGGGTACTCTAACTTTCTTAATATAGTAATAAATTCCACCCCCTATTAAAACTAGAGCGATAAGTACAAGAGCGATCAAGATAAAAGTCTTTTTTCCTCGTGGCTTGCGGACATATTTAAAATTTGCCATCAGCTGTTTACAACTATCTAATCACTATCTGACGATGATACCATGGTTTTTTACCGTTTACTATGGTGCTAATATATCCTCCATGATACTCTGCGATTCCTGCTAAGATTAAAAGCGCAACAAAAGCCAAGACAGCAGTTGTTTCTGTTACACCGGTTGGAGGCGGTGTAACCTGCGATGTCTCTGTCGGTGTCGGAGTTAGAGTCTCTGTTAGCGTTGGGCTCGGAGTCGGCGTCGGAGTCTGCTCTACATAACACCCATCACTGTTGCTTGTTATTGTTTTGGTTCCTTTACCACTGACGATCTTAGTATGATCTCCTTTTTTTAATTTTACTGTGACATCGAATGTATCTTGGGTAAATTTTTCAGAAGGAACCTCAATTGTAGCTTTGAAACTCAAGGTTGTGTTGTCATATGTCCACTTGTTCCACGTAACTACAGCTCCGTTTATTTTGGCGTTACCAGGATTTGTAGAGGTAATATATCCATCGACAAAGTCAGGGAATGTAAGGGTAAGCTTAAATGTTCCACCACCACATTCATTTGCTGCATTACCCACATCTACCACCACCTTATAAACGCCAGTATATTTACCGTTTGTACATGCCCCTTCAAGCTGCTTAAACGATTTAATCGACAAAGGAATCACATAATCAGGATCACATTCTTGTTGCTCAGGTTGGGGTTGTGGTTGGACCTGTTGCTGAGTTTCTTCCTGAGTTTCTTGCTGTGGCAAAGGGGTTGGAAGTGGCGGGGGTTCTTGCCCCCTTTCAAGCATTCGTTCAACCAGGTCAGGATACTCTGATTCACAATTTTGTTTACATTGGTTATACTGGACCAGACATTCATTCGGATCACTCATATTCCATGCTGCCCTATCCCTACATTCTTGCAGTTTAGTATCACAGTTGCTAAGACACGCACTAAAAGCTTCCTCCCGTATCCTTACTCGCAAACGACCAAAAAAATATATACCTATTCCTACTAAGGCTAAAATACCAAAAATTACGCCTATAAAGACGAGCGTTTTCCTGGCGCTGCGTTGACTCCGATAATATACAGCCATATACAAAGAATATACGATACATGAGTTAAAATGTCAAATTTTTTGCACAAAACTAGCATAGAGAGTATATTTTTCGGTAACCTGATTTTTACCCAAAAATCGGTGGGGGCACAGGCAAAGCCTGTGCCCCCACCTTCGGACCCCTCGTCTTAATGCATTCTACCACTAGAATAGTTTTAAAATCTCAGGTTTAAAAACCTTTGCCCTAAGATACCTCTTTATAGAAAACAATGACAAATGTCTAATATAGATAGAGAAGGCTAAAGTACCTTAATACGCCCCTTTAAACTTAACCATTGTTCTTGTTTTAATCTTCTTTTTGACTCTATTGCTCCTTCAACTAACAAAAAAGACCCTAATAGTGTTCCCATGACAAGGCCCTTTAGATTCTGTTTTACAAAAGCAAGATGCCCAGGCTTTAAGAGAAACGAGGGCAGAGGCTTTATTCTATAGATATTTAATCGGTAAATCTTGTTATCTAACTTTATTCTGGTCCATGCCGCAGGATCATAAGAGAATGCCCTAACACGCCTATACACCTCATCAAGTGTTAAGGTTTTCAGATCACAATAGGCATACTCTTTAGAAGAAAGATACAAAGGAGCATATGAAGCTTCGCCTGTTTGAGATGTATAATTTTGCTCGGAAAAAACCGCTTTGTTTCTTATCTTTTCAAGAAGTTTGTCAAGTACAGTTGAAAAAGTAAAACTATCAAGCATAGCCTCTAATTCTTCTTTATAGATATCATCAGGAATCTTTAATCTAAACTGAAACAGAATTTTTCCTGAATCAACCTGCTCTGTAACACGGTGTACAGTTACGCCGGTATATTTTTCTCCTGCCAGTAGTTGGGCTATTAATGGGTTTGCCCCCCGATATTTAGGAAGCAATGAATAATGAATATTAAGAATTAAACCGCTGTTTACCAGATCAGCGGGGAGAATTTTTCCAAACTTAAACACTATACCTAGACTTGAATCTTTAGGATATTCTAAAAAATGTTTTAATATTCTCCCTTCGTTTTCCGCATAAGAGCTAGGAGACAATACCAAAATACTTTTAAAGTAATTTTTAAACTTCGCAAGAATCTCTCTCTCAAAAACCTTGTCACTTGTGAATACTATAAGGTTTTTAAGCTTCATACTTACAAACTCTTAAATTTTTCTTAGCGGGCGACGGGATTCGAACCCGCGACCTTCTGCTTGGGAAGCAGACGCTCTAGCCCCTGAGCTACGCCCGCAGATTGGTGTTTTATAACGAATTATAACCTAACAATGCAGTCCCTTAGCACTTTCTTTGCGAAGATAGAGGGCATTTAAGAAAAGAAAAACCGTACTTACCCCTAAAACCTCTCTCCCCTGATAAGGAAGTGAATATAAAACAGCGCTTAAACCGATTAGGTTTAATAATGGTAAGAAAAGCGATACGGCACATCCTAAACATCCGCTCGTTAAGATTCCGACAATAGTTAGAAAAAATGTGGTGATAGAGTGTGTCTTTAGGGTACCGTAACGATTCTTAAAAAGATCTATAAGAGCTAAGATGTTTAGTGTAACGGCAAGGCTAAAAATCAAACGTAGAAGGAGTAAAGTTATATCTTCTAAATAGAGAAGTTTATAAGCATATCCCAAAGCAGAAACTAACCCACCGTTCTGAAAATAAAAGAATATCCACCGCCAATAGCTTAGTAAATGTAAAAAGCTAAAAAGAAATAACCATAAGACTAAAACCTTTGCGGCTTTTACCATCCTTTTATGGTAGCATATCACTATGACCACTCGCAACCAAACCCGCTTGTTACGGCTTCTAAAAGAAGCAGACACGCTCCTTTTTGATATGGATAACACCATACTTGACCTTGAAGAGCTTAATTTCTATGTCTTTAAAACAGCGATCGAAAAATATACGGGTTTAAAATACACCAAAAAAGACTACCTCGAATATACCCTTGGTTACAGGTTTCCTGAGAATATTGTTCTTTTTTTACAAGCTAATGGATTTAAATTCGATACTGACCTTGTTCTTAAAATTCGGAACTTTCGACGCAAGATAAAACTTGAAACACTTGCCAAAGAACCTAAAAAACACGTCAGATTTAAAAAAGGAGCTAAAGAGTTTCTAGAAGTTGCTTCAAAGCGGTATAAGATAGGGCTTGTTACCTCCTCTGCCCTAGTGGTCACCACCCTATTACTTGAAAAACTTAATATTACACAGCTTTTTGATGTTGTTGTTACAGGAGATTCTGTGCTAAACGGAAAGCCACACCCTGAACCGTTTTTTACTGCAAAACAGGTCTTAAAATCTCAAATCACAATAGCATTTGAAGACTCACTAGCAGGAATCCTTTCAGCAAAAGAGGCAAACTGTTTTACTGTAATCGTACACTCAAAAGGTGTAAACGATGCCTGGATAGATAAAGCTGATGCAGTCATTACAGATTTTCTACCCCTTATTGAGTTTCTGCTTTCCCCACAAAACGATTAAAGCGTGGTATCTCTGAAATACGTAAAGAAGATACCGTCTGTTTATGATACCAAGGTGTTTTTCAAAAAGCTCTTTTATCTTAGAATATCGTGCTTTTTCTAAATGTTTATACTTTAATACAGCGGCTAAAAACCTACGTGTATACGCATCAACCACAAAAGACGGCATATTAAACGCATAAGTTAATAAGACATCGGCTGTTTCTTCTCCTACCCCTTTAACCTTCAGCAACTCTTTGCGTAGCTTACTAAGGGTTTCTTTAGAAAAACCTTCTTGCCATAACAAAGAATCTTTTTCTTTTCGTTCAGTATAAAGTTTAAAAACCCAACTGTTTGAAAGAATAAAGTTTGCGATGTTTTTAAGATATGTTGCTTTTTGATTGTAGTAATTACTCGGTTTTATAAGCAAAGAAAGCTTGTTTTTAGGGATACGGAGGATATCTTCTAAAAATATCTTATCTTTTTTAAGGTAGTTTCTAAGATTAGCAAGTGAAGCCTCTACATTTTTCCAATTAGTATTCTGCGTCAATATGGCTCCGATTACTATCTCATCTGGATTTGTGGTCTCATCTCCTTGCCAGGGCCACCTGTTAGGAAATAAAAACCGCGCAATCAAACGTAGATATTGGGTTAAAACAGCATTAAAACTAAAAACTGCTCTTTTAGCTACCTTATCTCCCTCAAAGGGCACCTTGTCTTGTTTTAAACGCTGAAGTTGAGCATTATATCCTCCAAACCTATAACCGTCTGCTAAACGAAGATCGCTTTTTACCACCCTGAAACAAGGAATCCTTTGGTCATGGTTCTTATTAAGAAGATTCCCTATATACCGCGGAGACGTACTATATACCCTAGCAAGCTCTTTATATGTAGTTACCATACCCTCAGGAATGAGTAAAAGAGCATGATACAACGAATCCTTTAAAAATTTATATTCCGGTGCTCTTCTCATACCCTAAAGCTCGGTAAGTTTTATCAGGAACTCTTCTGCTTTTTTCTTGGCTTTTTTATCTTTTAATTTTAACGAAAGCTGGTGTAGAATCTCTACGGTTTTATCGTAATCTTTAGGCTTGATTTTATATGGGTACCCATCTTTGCCTCCATGCGCATAGGTAAATGTTACCGGGTCTTTATAACAAAGAGGGGTTTTATAGATTACGTGGCTTGCTAAAGCCAAAGCCCTTATAGTTTTTGCACCAACTCCTTTTTGTAAAACAAGATCTTTAAAGGTCTCTGGAGGGTTCTTATAACGTAAAAGCTTTATCTTCTCTAATCCTAAGGGAGAAAGATCAAGAGAAGGTATTATGGGCTCTCTAGCAGGAAAACTTAATACTCTTTCTAATTTTTTAAAATCTCTACTCTTTAAAAGTTCAAGCATACCCCTACGGGTATCTGAGGAGGCTTCATCGCTAAGATTTAGAACTTTCTGATGTTTTTTAAACGCGGTAATAGATGCTCCTAGCCGTTTGATGATAGTATCAAGATTAAATCTATTGTCTTTAAGGTCAAAAGAGTTCCAATGATAACGTCGGGCATAACGCAGTTTAGTATTCATCCCTTGTTGGATTACAACCCAATCTCCTTTGGTGTTAAAAACGAAAAAATGATGGTAGATAGTGTACCCATCTTGGATAAGATTATTATCAACTCGGGCAGTAAGCCGGCTTAGTGTTACAAGTTTAGAAGCAAAATCTAAAGAGTAACGATCTGCCCAATAATAGATATCTTCGGGGGTTTTTAAAGCTTTTTTACCCTTTCCTCCAGTTGGAAATATTTTGAGCTCATCTGAAAGTTTGGTTAGAGCGTAAGAGATAGCAGAGGTGGTTGTAACTGTAAGACCTGAAGAGTGCCAGTCAAACCCTAGTAAGCCTCCTAAGGCTTGAATCCAGAAAGGATCAGCCAGGCGCTTCAAGATCTCATCTTCAGAGAAGGTGCTTGCGATTATCTCAAAGATAACAAGGGTTAGCCGTTTCATACGTTGCATAAGCCAATATGGAGCCTTTCCATAATGCAAAGGCAGATCTACAACCTTCCGCATATTGGATTATAAGAAAGTGAAGTTATTGCTTATAAGGAACTCCGACACACGGTACTTTATTTGTTAGATTTTCTCAGTCCCCCCGACACTGTTAGCGTTTCCGTTTTGCAAAATTCAGTAGTATACAATACCCACATGAAAAACATTACTTTTACTGTGCCTGCTTTTTTACCTGATGCAACCTATCTGAC
>WFTI01000009.1 GCA_015485585.1 Candidatus Dojkabacteria bacterium
ATATAAAACCTGCCATGGAAAGGATAGAAGACACAGTTTTTACACCTGAATTAAAGATCTCTTTTGAACAGATGAAAAACCCCGCTGCATACAGGCTCACAGAAATTCTGAATCCCCATACACACATTTTTCGAGTTATAGGCTCATTAGTTGTAGGGGTAAGTGTCCTCGTGGAAAAAATCAAAAACACCCCCTTTCAGATACCTTTACCGTTAACGATTCTACTCGTGGGACTTTCCTTTAGTCTATATGTTTCTCTATTGGAGCGTTTTGGGAATTATTTGTACAAAAACTTTAATGAATTACAACAAATACGTCAATCCATAGCGGATAACATACAAAACATTACCTCTATTTCTAACAAAATCGAAGCTCAATGGGCAAGATTAGCAGCTCTAAGCAATCTCTTCTTTTTTCTCACAAGAGCCATCAATTTTATACTCTTACTCCCATACATAAGAGAAAACGTACCATGGATAATCCCTCTCTTTGCAACCTTACTTGCGCCCTTTGGTATAGCCTATAACCTTACAACACAACGTGTAAGAGGAGGCTCCGTGACTGAAGTATTACAAAGGGTATATAGACTCATGTTTCCTGATGCTGGGTCTAACGTCAATAAAAATATTCCCTTAATCATAACCCCTATAAATCTACCGTTTTTCCTACAACGAAAAGAACAATCGAGAGATCGAAAGACGATTCTACATATGATAAAGGGAATAGAACCAGGAGATGTGGTTTTAGCTGGTATATCCACTTTTACCTCCCCTGAACAGGGAGAAAATGCTGGCTCTCAAGTAGCACTTTGTGAAATCAATGGGGAGCAAAATTCTGAGAATAAAACAAATATAATAATATCACCTGGCGAGATAGTCTTAGTAAAAGCACCGTCAGGAACTGGGAAGTCCATGATACTAGAAAGCCTGGGTGGTTTGCGCGGATATGAAGGGTACATATTTTTCCGTGACCCTGAAACAGGGTTAACCCGCTTACTTACCCCACAAGAAATATTTTATACTGGAAGTATACCGGGAAACGTCACTATACTTGATCTTGTAGAACCATTTTCTCAATCAGAAGAAGTTAGAAGTTTTGTAAAGAATTTAAAGCAAAGAGATCTCAAAGAAGTAATAGAAGTAACAAAAGAAATTGTAGAAATGCCTTATCAAACAATAAAGAAACTTAATGAATCAGGTGGACTTCAAAGAAAACTAATTCCTCCTGATGTAGC
Source organism: Candidatus Dojkabacteria bacterium (assembly GCA_015485585.1). Lineage (GTDB taxonomy): Bacteria > Patescibacteriota > Dojkabacteria > S139-149. The sequence goes on from WFTI01000009.1 coordinate 1,235, forward strand.
AACCGAACTAGTCGAAGTAATAGATGACTGGGCAAACCGCATATCCGAAGAATTAAGAAAACTGTTGGAAGAACATAACATTACAAATATACAATCGGATAATATTAGACTACCTTTTTCAAGCCTCTCTACAGGGCAACAGGTGGTAGCAAAAATATTACCAGTGTTGTGGAAATTTAAAAATGGAAATATACCTTGGCGTCTTCTAGTTTTAGATGAGCCGTTTGCTAATCTTGATAAAAAGAATAGGGAAGCGTTAGCGAAAGTACTAGCGGAAATTGCTAAAGAAGTTCCCATAATAATCGCTACCCATCAAGTACCTAACTCCTTGAAAAAATGGGGGAGAATCAAAAAATTAACTATTATCACTGTAACTACTTAATAACCTATGGCTAACCTTGTTCAACCCTAAGGCCTTAACCTTTTAGGTCCCCTATATACAAATGTAGCTTCTTTAACAGAGCTTAATCCTAAAAGCTGCATAATAAACCTGCTTGGACCGAATCCAAAACCAGCGTGCGGAGGTACACCGTATCTGAAAAATTCAAGATACTGTTCGATACTTTTTATATCTACACCATGTTCTTTGGCTTGTTTAATAAGCCTTTTTATTCTATATTCCCTTTCTGATCCCGTTGTAATCTCAAGTCCCTTAAAGAGTAGGTCAAAACTTCGTGTAATACCTGGTTTTTTAGCGTGCTGCTTATGATAAAAAGCGCGTGTCTTAGCCGGGTAGTCCGTTACAAACACAAACGCATGTTTATGCTTTTTAAAAATATATTCACCCAATATCTTCTCTTCTTCTGGAGACAAGTCTCCTTCTTTCCGCACTTTTACAGGAAAGTGTTTAAGGATCTCTTTTACTTCTTGTAAGGTATACGTGGGAAAGGGTAGAGTAGGAATTTTAATCTTAACTCCATAAGCTCTATCAATCTCTTCTCCTAACTTTTCTTTGATCTCTTGTAACATGTACACGATCAGCTCTTCTTCTAGTCTCATGAGTTGTTCATAAGATGTAAAAGCCATCTCAACGTCATATTGAGTAAACTCAGTATCATGCCGTGTAGTAAAAGACCATGTAGCTCTAAATACAGGTCCTATATGGAAAAACTTCTCAAAGCCGGCACAGATTGCCATCTGTTTATAAAACTGTGCGGACTGAGCTAAATATGCGGTTTGTCCAAAGTAATCAAGATAAAAAAGCTCCTCTTTTGTCTCACTTATACTTGGCATTAGTTTAGGAGGATGAATCTGAATAAACCCCCTCTCCATGAGAAATGAACGGAATGCATGCTCTAATACGGTCCACACCTTAAAGATTAGAATCTTTTCGGGGCGTCTAAGATCGATCCAACGGTAAGTAAGACGTTTATCTAAGGAAACCTTCTGCAAAGGATATATTTCAAAAGGCAACTTGGCGGCTTTAGAATATACTTTTAACCTCTTAACATGAAGTTCGTAAGGGATCACCTCTTTACTCAATTTTGTAGGAGGTTCTTTCAAGACTCCTTCGACTAAAACTACTGATTCTTTTGTTATCTTTCTAAATTTTTCTATTAATTTAGGGCTATCAACCACAAGCTGTACGGCTTTCTCACGATCTCGCAAAATAACAAAAAGCAATTTGCCATGATCTCTAATCTTCTGAACAAAACCTGCTACTTTATAGGTCTTTTCAGGTTTTAAAAGCTTTTTAATCGGTGTTAGACTCATGGTTACATTCATTAATATCTTATGTATGGTAGATATGTAACAAACCCACCTTACGATAACCTAGTTATTTTGGGAAAATTCACCCATCACCGCCCTAAACAAGGGCGGTATTGTTTAGAGAAACATTAACGAAAAGGTTTAGAAATAACAGCGTATAGCAGCCAACAAAAGATCTTTCCGGTCTGAAATACTCTGTTTCCATAGTTGAATTATACTATAATCTTTTATGGTCAAAGTCATACTATATATGGCAGTATCTGTTGATGGATTTATTGCTAAAGAGGACGGTGACTCCGACTGGGTTTCACCAATAGATAGTGAGGTCTTCGAAGCCAAAACTAAAGAGGTAGGGTGTATAGTAGTAGGAAGAAAAACTTTTGAACAATATTATGGGGAAATCTACCCCCTCGAAGGCGTAAAGAACATAGTACTAACACACAGGCCTGATGCCCAAAAAGAATCTCCTAACGTATTTTTTGCGGATTCTCCAGAACACGCCATTAAAATCGCCGAAGCAGCCAATCTCCGCGCTATATTAGTAGTAGGAGGTGGACAGACCAACAGCGCATTTCTCAATAAGAACCTAATAGATGAGATCTTTCTCACCGTACACCCCTTGATATTAGGAAAAGGTATAAAAATATTTGAAGATTTTGAAGGAGACAGGAATCTCCGCCTAATAAAGATAAAACCCTTAACAAAAGACCTTATCCAGTTACATTATCAGGTTATTAAATAGTAGTTTTATCTGAGATTTTCCCTTTAAAGAACCCATTACTAAAACACGATTGTGTATCTAACCGAATCGAATTACCAAATCAAACAACCTTAAAGGCTGGCCGCTATACGTTTTGCTCCTTTTAGAAACCATTTTCCCAGATGAAAAGTTTCAAAAAGACCAGGAATTAGAAAAAGACGACGAGGAGGATTAGAAACTAATTCCTCAAAATCTAAAGAATCTGAACCTACCCATGACACAGCTAACCCCGTTTTTCCTATAACATCTCTTATACACGATGCAACACACAAAGAAACGCGTAATGACGGTTTATTGATACCAAATAATATACGAAAATGGTCCCATCTTTCTCGCCAATCATGACGAACATGAGAGGTTAAAAGGAAAAGATAGAGCAGATACGAGGGAGTAGGAAGGTGAAAACCAAAAAAATCTAAGACCGCAGCCGCTCTAAAAAGAGATAACGCAGACCAACGGTGAAAAGCAAAGGGTCCCCTACGAACAATAGGAGCCGAAACAACAAGGTTCCTCACAAAATAATGAGGGAAAATATGTATTCTTTCATTACCATTCGGCTTATATAAAGTATAGGGGCCCTTTTTAATATCTGATCTATATCCTAATTTTTGCAGCCGAGAAACTATATAGGGGAACAGACGAAAATAAACCGATACATCTAAATCTTGGGGGCGATACTTTAATGAAACCCCACACTTGAAAGACCACAGCAACAATGCCGTTGACCCTGCTATGATGATCCGTGGCCCTCGCGCTTCTAAATCTCTGTCTTCTTTTTTATTATCCTCCAAAACACTATCACGAAAATCTTTCCATGCGTTCTTAACTGGCTCAGGTAAACAAGAATCTACAGCTTGTGTAAAATAAACAGTATCTTTCCTTAAAGATAACGCAGCTTCCATCTGTTTAAAAATTTTATCATATATTCGAGCTTATACATCCTCTTGACTTACACTACAACAGCGTATATAATTATTTCCTAAGTTCTACTAAGATC
>WFTI01000010.1 GCA_015485585.1 Candidatus Dojkabacteria bacterium
AGCAAGAACAATTCTAAGAAAAGCAGACACTAAGATCCTGTCAGAAAATGAACTTTTTATTCCGATCTTGCCTACTCTATTTATTCAAAACCCTTATACCATATTTGAGATAGGACCAGGTCATGGAGAGATCGCCCAATTCATAGCAGAGAACGAAGAAAAATTTAGAAAAAAACACAAGGTATCTTCTTCACAAAAGATAGTCTATATAGCAGTAGAAAAAGAGAAACAGTTTGCCTTAAAGACATTTAAGAAGGCTAAAAAATTAAAACACAAACTTATCATCTGGGCAGATGCCTATAAGGTTATAAAGTGGATGGGAAACAAAAGTATTGATCTGTTGTTAATACTTTTTCCTGATCCTTGGCATAAACGAAGACATCACAAGCGAAGGCCCCTTACACGAAGGTTCTTCTTAGAAGTTTATCCCAAACTTAAAAAGCAAGCCAAAATAATTATCGCTACTGATCATGCTGACTATTTTGAATTCATAAGAAAAGAGCTTACCTCTTTATCGTCACTTTACTCTATCAAGAGCCTGAGGTTTGATCCTGCAAGATATAAGCTTCCTAAGACGCATTATTTTAAAAGGTGGGAGAAATTAGGTAAAGATTTTTACAGTTTGTTGCTTACTCCAAAAGACGTTTCTGATAAAACAGGGTAACAAAGATAGCATTACGAATATTAAATCTGTTTCTCAAAAAACCATACGCACCCGATAATGTAGAAAGGGTTGTTGCTACATCATCAAAGATGACAATATCTTTAATTGAAAGATAATTGTTTTCTTGCACAGCTAAAACCCATTGAGTGTTAAACATAGTACGGTATCTACTTAGAAGATCTCCTTTTGTTCTATGGAATCTTTGGTTCTTTAAAGGAGTTAACGCAAAAACCTTATCTACTTTTATACACCTTGCAAGATAATAAGCAAGCGGATTTAGAATATCTTGTGAGTACCGTTTGGTGCTTATATAAAAAAGCGCATCAGCACAGAAAAGAAGATGATTACTCCATACTTTATATGGATCCTCACGAAAATGCCTGCCTATCAGGCCTTCTAGAACCTTTCTATACATCGTGTAATATTTATCTTTATAAGAAGTAACAAGCTTTCTAGCATTTAGGTTATAGACATAAAAAGGAACAAAAAGTACACTAGAAGCTCCAACAGAAACCAAAAAGGGTATAGCAAATAAGAATTCTTCGTAACACTTTTGACAGATAAGATCACCTTCTCTATCACAAACCACACAGGTTGGAACATAGAAACTCATAATCACTTTTTTAAGCACATAAAGAATCTTATAGAAAAATCGTAAAACTTAAACACCAAAACAGATACGATACCCTTAAAGTTTTAAAGAAAATGTTTAGTAATGTTTTTGACAAACTAAACCAAACTGTGTATAATCGTACAACTAACATAACTGGTCAAAACCATGACCGAGAACAGAAAAGTATTTGAAGAGAAACTCTCACCCTTACTTGAACTTACCCTAGTACTGCTTGTAAAGATCGTAGAATATCTTGAGATCTATACCCGCGATATTAACGCTTCAGAACTAGAAGAATACCAAAAAGCAAAAACTAGCCTAAAAGAAACTATTAAAACCCTTGGAGAGATATTCGGAATGCCAGAAGACGCGTTGTTTGCAAATATGAATCTAATCAATCAGTTTACAAAGCAGGTAACTCAGAGCCCAGGTCATCAGGTTACACAGCCACAAACCACCTCACAAACCGAGAGCAAGGCGGCAGAAGACGATGATACTACCTCTGAACCAACCCAACCAAGTACTACAACAAGTGATGAAACTCCCACTGAAGAATCCCCTGCCAACCAAACCCCTACCCAAGAAGAAGAAAAGATAGTATCTGATATATCATCGATGACTCCCCATCTTCAACAGACTACTCAACAATTGGCATCAGAAGCAACAACCACTCAACCTGCTCAACAAACCACACAAACAGATCAAGATACAAGACAAACAGGGGTACAACAAACAGCAGACGAAACCTCTCCTGCAACAAGTGAGGAAACTCACCAACAAGTAGCTGAACAGAAAACAGAACCCGAAAAAACCGAAGAAACCGGAGACGAAGGCGATGACATTCAAGCCTTGCTTCAACAGCTTTCACAGCTTGAGGGATCACAGAATCAGGAATAATAAAAACCTGTTTACTTAAAAAGCCACTTGGCGGTAACACTTTCTTTAACATTTTTAATGTGGGGGAGGGGACCAGCGTATAATACCTTTCCTCCGCCCTCTCCTCCTTCAGGGCCAAGATCAATAATCCAATCTGCTGATCTAATAAGGTCAAGGTTATGTTCAATCACTACAACTGTATGTCCTTTACTTACCAAACGTCGAATAACTGCGATTAATCTAGCTACATCTTCAAAGTGCAACCCCGTAGTAGGCTCATCAAGTATATAGAATGTCTTTCTAGCGGAGCTACGATAAAGCTCTGCGGCAAGTTTCACCCTCTGTGCCTCTCCTCCTGATAAAGTAGGAGCAGGCTGACCAAGCTTCATATACCCTAACCCCACATCTACCAAAAGCTTAAGTTTTGTACGGATAGAAGGGATATGGGCAAAAAATTCATATGCTTCATCGATCGTCATATTTAGTACATCAGAAATATTTTTCCCTTTATAATAAACAGACAGAACCTCTTTAGTATATCGTTTGCCTCCACATACCTCACAGGTTACATAAACATCAGGTAAAAACATCATCTCGATACGTATCTGGCCCTCTCCTTTACAGGCTTCACAGCGACCACCCCGTACGTTGAAACTGAAATACCCCGGGGGGTATCCTTTTATTTTAGCTTCTTTTGTGTTCGCAAACAACCGACGTATATCATCAAAAACCCCGGTATATGTAGCAGGATTACTACGTGGAGTACGCCCTATAGGAGACTGATCAACTAGTACAACTCTGTGCAAAGGACCATTAAGCGAGATCTTCTTATACGATGCATATGAAGCTACCTCTTTATACCCTAGAAGGTTCCGTAGGGCAGGATAAAGGGTATCAACCACTAAGGAGCTTTTTCCTGATCCTGAAACACCGGTTACTACAATAAAACGCCCTAAAGGAAAATCTACCGTTATATTCTTCAAATTGTGAGTCTTTACCCCTTCGATCCGCACATAATGTTTATATTTAATATCGTAATTAGGCTCGGTCAAAATCTTCTCTTTTTTAAGGATCTTCTTAACAACATTAGATACTGATCTTCTTCCTGAAAGATACTTACCTGTAAGGGTATCGCTCTTTTTAAGTTCTTCAACAGACCCGACAAAAGTGATCTCTCCTCCTTCAGAACCTGCCTTAGGACCAAACTCAACAACCACATCAGCTGACTCAATGGTTTCACGGTCATGCTCAACCACAATGATTGTATTACCAAGATCCCGTAATTTCTTAAGGGTTTTAATAAGTCTACTTTGGTCTCTTGCGTGTAAGCCGATAGAAGGTTCATCTAACACATAAATTACATCAGTAAGCCCTGTTCCGATCTGGCTGGCAAGCCGTATACGCTGGGCTTCACCACCTGATAAGGTGTTTGATCTACGGTTTATGGTAAGGTAAGATAACCCCACATCGTTTAGAAAATCAAGACGGGCTAAGATCTCTTTTAGTATCGGTTTTGCTATGGTCTGTTTCTGAGGACTAAGTTTTGAAGGCAGTTTTTTTATCCACTCAGCAAGATCCTTTATACTCAGCTCTCCTACTTCATAGATATTTAAACCGTCAATTTTTACTGAAAGAAACTGCTCTTTTAATCTTTGCCCTTTACATACAGGACACGGTAACTCAACCATATATTTTTCAATAAGGCTTCGCACACTCTCTGATTTCGTAGCATAATAACGTTCGGTCAGCCAGCTTATAACTCCGTTCCATATAAGACGGTATGTACGCGATCCTCCTATAAATGGGGTAGAAACAGTGTATTCTTTGTTATCACCGTATAGAAGAATATCAAGTTTATACGAGGGAATATTCTTGATCGGTACTCCTCGAGGAATATCGTTCTGATAAGCCACCTCAAAAAAGAGCCTTCGCATCTTATCAAATGGATCAGGAATCAAGGTAGAATACCTATTAAACGGAAAAAGTCCCCCCTCATCTAAAGTTTTCTCTTTATCTACAATAAGTTCAGGCGAAACCTGTTTAAGGTATCCTAGCCCTTCGCAACGTTCACAGGCAGATATAGGTGAGTTAAATGAAAAATGTCTAGGCTCAAGCTGAGGCACTGAGAAATCATGTTCAGGGCAAAAAGATGCAGTATTAAACTCTACTTTCTCAAGATGTGTTGGATTTTTAGGAAACCCCTCCACCTTATCACGCACAATTAGTAAAAAAACTCGTGAAGGTTCAAGCTTGTAAGCTTGATCAAGGTCTGATGAAAGCTGAGCCAAAAAATCATAAGAGGTAGCGATCTCTTTAAGCTCATCTGTAGTAACATATAACCGATCTATCACTACCCATATCGAGTGTTTTTTATTCTTATCAAGCGAAGGAAACCCTACATCAAGATCAAAAAGTTTGTTATCTATGTAAACCTCGTTCCACCCCTCTTTTCGAAGATTAATAAAGGTTTGTTCAAAACTCCCTTTCTTTTCTTCAACAATAGGAGCTACAAGAATAGCACGAAATCCATACTTTTTTCCTGACGAGTCTCGTAGCTCTCTTTTAATTAATCCAAGGATCCGCTCAACAACCTCATCTTTACTTAGGGCTACTAACTGACGTCCACAATAGATACAATATGGGATTCCGATACGCGCAAAGAGTAACCGAAGATAATCGTAGATCTCTGTAACCGTACCTACTGTCGAGCGCGGATTATGCGATGAAGTCTTCTGATCGATAGCTATTGACGGAGACAGTCCTTCGATCTTATCAACCTTTGGTCTTTTTATCTCTCCCAGAAACTGCCTTGCATATGTAGATAAGCTTTCTACGTATCTGCGTTGCCCCTCAGCATAGATTGTGTCCATAGCCATGGTGGATTTTCCTGAACCTGAAAGGCCACTAAAAACAATAAGCTTACGTTTAGGAAGTACTAGATCAACATTTTTTAAATTGTGTTCATGCGCATTTTTCACAATGATATGCGTTACAGGAGACACCTTCTTCTCTTGTTTTTTGCCCATCAGGGATTATACAAAATAAGAATAGCCCGATATATACAGCTACTCCCCCATTATTAGACCTGTATACCCAAAGTGGCTATTGTATTAGCCGTTTTAATACCTAAAGTGGCTAATATATTAGCCACTTTTACATATTTATGTTATACTCAGATATGCTTACAAAAGAACTCATAAAAAATATAGTCTTAGACCAGCAAAAAAGTTACAAGCTTCCCTCCCCTTACATAAAACGTGAATTAGAAACTACTCTGGTTGATAAAAAACACCAAGAAATCACAATAATTACAGGACTTCGACGAATAGGAAAATCAACCCTACTTCTTTACCTAAAAGAAAAACATAATGCCGATTATTTTATAAACTTTGACGATGAAAGGCTTGCAAGATTTACTTTAGAAGATTTTCAACTCCTATATGAAGTATTATTAGAACTGTATGGAGATCAGCAGATCTTTTTCTTTGACGAGATTCAAAACATCAGAGGTTGGGAACGTTTTGTAAGACGGCTTTACGATATGAAAAAAAAGGTTTACATCACAGGTTCAAATGCTAACCTACTCTCAGCCGAACTTGGTACACATCTAACAGGACGATATATACCCCACTCTCTTATGCCGATTAATTTCAAAGAATTTGTACTATTTAAGGGTTTCCAAACAGATCCCCAAAAACTTGACACATGGGAGAAAGTAAAACTTATTAAACTCTTTAATGAGTATCTAAATATCGGCGGAATTCCCCAATTCATGCTTACCCAAGATAAAGAATACCTTAAAAACTTAGTCCAATATATACTCTACCGAGACGTAGTCTCAAGGTTCAGTATAAGGAACATAAATGCGTTAAACCACCTTGTAAGATATGCTTTATCAAATTACAGCAGGCTAATAAGCGCTCGAAAGATAGCTCCTTTAATAGGGGTCAAGAACCACACAACCGTAAGCACCTATCTTCGGTATCTTGAAGACGCTTACCTTCTGTTTACTATACCCAAATATTCATACTCTCTGAAGCAACAATATATAGCTCCTCGAAAACTCTATGTTATAGACCTTGCCCTTGCTAGAAGTTATGGCTTTTACTTCTCCGATGATATAGGACATCAGCTAGAAAATCTCGTTTTCTTACATCTTAAAGGCAAAAAGATAGGAGATATATTCTACTTTGCGGAAAATTCGCATCAATGCGACTTCATAATCCACCACGAAGGAAAAGTCTCTTATGCCATACAGGTTGCAAAAGAGTTAAATTCTGCTAATCAGAAACGTGAGTTACGAGGGTTACTTAAAGCCCTCAAAAAATTTAACCTAAAAGAAGGCACCATAGTCACCTTTGATCAAGAAGACATCTTACAGGTTGAAGATTACACCATAAAAATAGTTCCAATATATAAATGGCTTCTAATAAACCACATATGAAAACTCAAGAGGAGCATCAGAGGGGGTTTTGATAATAATTACAAATCCTCCGTTTTTTACTTTTACACTAAATGGTAAAGGATTATCTCCTAAAAGTGTTACACTTACAACACTTTCTTCTGTTACCCCTTCTAGGGGCACCTCTACAAAGGTAGAGCCTTGTGGCAAGGTAACCTTACCAACAATAGGAGTATCTGAAGCATTATTAAGCTTTGTCTTCTGCTCAAGCTTTGAGACTCTACCATCTAATTCTTTCACAGCCTCAACCAATACAGGAGCTATTCCTTTATAATCAAGCGATAGCATTCCATCACCTGAGACCCTTACAAGCTCAGGAAACACCCGCTTAACCTCTTGTGCGATAAAACCGAGATCTTTTCTCTTGCTTCTTTTCCAGACAAAACTTACTCCTCTAATCTGCCTCAACTTTGCCAAGGCGTTCTTTATCGTACTTACATTCTCTTTATACCGCACATCTGAGAATGTAAGCCACGAATTAGCGATAGCTGCGCTTCCGTCTCCTGAAACTCCTACCTGAAGAAGATACGTCGGTGTATCGGTGCCAATACCCACCTTACCTCCTGTAATCCGCATTACTTCTGTCGCCCCCTGAGTAAATGATATATAATCTCCCCCTGCTGTCTTTATATCAAGGAACGAAGATAACGCCTGAATCTGCGCCCACGTGCCACCTATATTAATCTGACTTCCGTCTACCCTTAAGGTACCTGTACTTCTTATTTTTCCGGCAACATCTAGTTTATATGAAGGAGTATCTGTTCCTATTCCAACATCTCCAGTAGTACTTATATAGATTAAAGGTTGTTTTGGAGCAGTCAATCCATCTTGAAAGGAGATCATAAACGGCTTAAATGAAGCTGATGCTCCGTCTTTTATGTAATTTAACCCCCAAAGCTCTTGACCTGTATATGCCTGATTGTAAAGGTCAACTATCTCGTTATACCCTATTCCGTTACGGGTTAATGTCAAGGTAGCTTCTTTGGGATCAGTATAAGGAGCATTAAGCTCCAGTATTGTCTTGTCTCCGTAATTTGCCCACATTCTAAGTCTTATAGGAATCAAAGTTGAAGAGGTATCAAGCGCAAATGTAATCTCTGCCGGATCTTTTGTACCTGAGCCAAATTCAATACCTATAGGCTTTGCACTATCAAGAGATTTAACAGTAAACCTGTAAAATGTATCAGTTACAAACCTTAACCCTAAAAGTTTTGTGTAGTCTCCAAAATCAAGCGCCTTAACATCAACCGCAGAGTTAGGAGCATTTGTGCCTACTCCAAGCCGTATGTTACTGTAATCAAAATACAGTTTTGTAACATCATAGGTTAGCTCACCGTTTGATCCCACAAAGAATATACCCCCGGGGGTATATGTTTCAAACCGAATCTGCTCGTTGTTCCTTAGAACAAGATCATCTCCTAGGGTACGGAAATAAAGGGTTCCTGTAGAATCCCTAGTAAGGTATCCGACATCAAGATCTAAGGGATCAATATAAGAGATTGAGCTTCCCGTTGACACAAGCAACTGACCTAAAGGACCATAGTCTTTGGGGGTATCATTAAGATCTTTAAAGGTTTTAACATCGTCCTCTATATTAGTATCCCAGCCTTCAAATACTACCTGATTACCTCCTGTAATCTGCAGGGTGTTACCTGTTAATACAAGACGTTGATTATCAGTATTATCACGTAAAGACGAAAAATCTAGAGAGGTTCCGTCGATATTTAATAACAATGCCTCTTGATCAAAGTTTACATTAAGGTCTTCACATACTAGTCTTTGTGAATCAACCCTAAGGTATCCATTATCGCATAGAGAAGTAAGGGCTCTTTTAAGGATCTCTGTGGCTTTTGCTTTTACCTGTTTTCCATCATCTTGTACTATGACCAGATAACTTTGACTGACATTGGTATCTGGGGGTAAAGGTGAAAAAGAAGCAATATCTTGGGTTTGTGTGCTTTGTTGTTTAGGGTAGTTAAATTTCAAAAAACCTAAAATAACAAGAAGAAATATCAAAAAAATAGTCAATAATGCAACAACATTTTTTCTCACTTGCTCTACTATACCATATGAAAAATCGTTTTGCAAAACTTATCGTGTCAAAGTTTTAACCTTTTCTATAATGTATCTAACATTTCTCGGCTCATTCGGAAACTGCAAACGACCCCCTTTTATTCGAGGAACAAGAAAAGGAGAATCTGTCTCAAACAAAATACGATCTTGGGGGATTGACTTTAAGGCTTCTTGAAGCTCTGAAGCTGAAGAATATGTGACAATACCGTTTATTCCTATAAAAAAGCCTCGGTTTACTATCTCTTGGACTATCTTTTTTCCTGCTGTAAAACTATGGAAGTATACCTTAAGATCATCTGCTGAAAATATTCCAAACTCTTCAAGCATCTTTAAGGCTCTCTCATAAAGTGAAAAGTCTGACTCGTCAGATGAACGGATATGAAACATAAGCGGCATTGTGCGCATCTTGGCAAACTCAATAAAATATGCAAGCAACCTGTCTTGGAGATTTAGAGTTTTTTTAACATCAAAGGTTTCGACACGGTAGATATCGTATCCTACCTCTCCTATAACAGAGATGTAATCAGAATGCTCTGTAAATACGGCATCAAACTGTTGAGTGGCATCTTCTATCAAAGAGAATCGTCTTGTTTTCTCAGAATCTGCTAAGCTGTATTCGGGTTTTACATACTCAGGATGTATTCCAAAAGCTATAAAGATAAGATCTTTTCTGTTAAAAGAATCTTCTAGCCTCTTTATATCAAGCACTTTTTGAAAATCATAAGGATGCACACAGACCTCAAGTAGGTAACTTCCTCCTTCTTCTATAAATCGAGCTAAGGCTTTTTTCGGATCAGGATGCATATGCAGGTGAAGATGATTGTCTGAAAGCCCTTCGATCCCTCCTTTCAACAGGGTGTTTGTAATATACATGGCTTTTACTTTTTAACAGTTAAGTCTATTATCTCTGGTTCTTTTCCGCCATCTAACCTTACAAGAGCTTCTTTTACTTTTTCTACATTCTGTGGAGATACAACAGCAACCTTGGTAGACGAAGGAAGTGATGTCACATCTTTGACATACCTTAAATAACCTTTTAGATCGATCGTCTGCAATCTTCTAAAGTATTCAACAAACTCATCAGGGGGTATATCTTTCAATAATAAGTTATTTACAACCTTTATTCTATGAGACGGACTATCAATAGGGATTAGCGAACGAGCGGTTTGAATCTGCATCTTTTTGAACTCTTCAGAATCTACACTAGATACGATTTTACTAAGATACTGTTGTATCGGAAAGATCCCTTCTTTAAACAATAAAGAAACAGAAGATATTCTATAAACATCTCGAGTAAGTAACAGACCAGAGGGGATAAGATAATCTGCCCCTACCTGCCCCCCATACGCTGAAAAGTTGAGTCTTACAAGTTTGAACCAGTTACTTTTTGCGTGTTGAGTGTGCAATAAGAATGCAATCTTATCAGTTATATCTAACTTCTTAACACTAAGTGACTCAACAAAATATTCTCCTACAAGATCAGCTACTATAATCTTATCTCTTTTGGGTAAAGGAGATCTAACCTTAAAAGAGATCTTTGCTGAAGATGAAGAAACTATATCTACAAACCTTGTAATCCACTCTGAGAGATCAAACCGTTTAACCAGATTAGAAGAAGCAACCACAAACAAAGGCTCACCTACTATACAACGACGTAATGGTATTATCTTATCTACTAATCTCTCATAGGCTTTTTTCTTATTGACTACAAGATCTACTAACAGTTTACGATGTTCCTCTACATCTTGCTTATAAAACAACGCTGAAAAAACACTGTCTTTTTGCCACATAGCATGTGACAATGCTCTAGCATACTGATAATAGAAATCATCATCTTGAGGAAGTTTGGATTTAAAATAATCTAAGAACCATTTATATCGGAGCCTATTGTAAGAAAAGTTCTCCTTTCCCCAATACTTTTCTATAAACCTTAATATTCTTTTGAAATCATTAATGTGCGCTTTGTACTTAAAATGAATAAGAGGAATCCCTTTATATAATAACAGCCTAACATCCATGGTATAAAGTCGGCTAAATAAGGATGTTTTAGCTTCAGCCATCTTTTTATCATAGAAGTTTGAGTTTAACTGAACAGCACGATATATACGGTAAAAAGGAAGATCTTTCTTTGTCAAAGAAAGTGGAAGATAAATATCAAGAAAACCGATATCAGTCTCCCCTACATCAACCACATGGGTTAAGAACTTACCCACCTTTTGGGTGCTTACCATATCTAACACATAACAATATGGTTTTATACTCTTAATATCCACATAAGGAAGATTAGATCTTACCGACCTGTTTATGAAACTATCTATCTTCGTAGCTAATTGTGAAAGCTCTTTTCGTTTTTTTTCATCTAGATTCTTTTCTTCTTTTTCTCGAATCTTTTCAAGCTTTTTAAGGTACCTATCACGTACGTTTTTATCAGGATACCCTATCAGAAGGAGACTATTTTTACTTTTATCTAAGATCTGATCAACAAGTTCATGAACCTTCTCTACAGTGACATTCTTCACAGCTTTAACTGCCCTATCCATTGTGTAAAGATAATCTTTATCATCTGCATCATAATAAGTAAGAAACCTGTTTAATACTTTAGGAATCTCTGAACCTCGATAAAACGCAGTTGGGTCAACCTGCAATAAATCTCGTTTAGCGTAGACAATATCTTTTTTGTTTATATGTTTCTTGCTCTCTAGTATAAAATCGTAAAGCTCTCTAAATGCTTTTTTGTCATCATATACCGAATTGGCGCCGATCAAAAACAAAAGTTTTCCTCCGATTATCGCAACTTCGCTGTAGATTTCAGAAGAGTAACGCAGCCTTCTTTTGTTTCGATAAAAGTAGCTTGAGGTAGAGTTAAATATCTTATCAAGCACCCCTGCCACTGAGGCAATAGAGATTAACTCTTTAAGATCTCTAGGAGCTAATACCTTTACGTATAAGAGTATTGGCTTGTCTTCTTTGTTCCGCTGCTGATATCTAAATGTTAACTTTTTAAAAGGAACATCAGAATGTTTTATAAGATGGGGTTTGTCTTGTGAGTTCCTTGAAGCTGTCGATTTTTTAAGATAAAGCTCTATCGTATTAAGAAGCCTTAACCGTTTATGGTAATCGAAATTACCGTATATCCAAAGTACCATGTTGGCTGGTGTATAGAATCGTTTATAATATCTAACAACATCTTTAGGAGTCAGATTTCTGACCATACATAAAGGATCTCCAAAACTATTTATGTCTCCCGGCTGATTAAACACTAGATAAGAGATAGTTTTAATCCACTGGATATATCGGGGATCCCCTACGCTTTCTTTCATTTCATTGAAAATTACCCCTTTGTAATGTAATCTCTTATCTTTGTAAATCCTATGAAACGATTCAACCAAGATATGTATCTCATCTTCAAGGTTAGGATCAAGCACACAGCTTGTATACACATCAAACAGATTTAAGAAATCCTTATAATTATCCGTAATAAAATAGTATTGTGTCATATCTAAGGAGGTACTAGCGTTAATTACTAAGGCTAAGGTATGGTCTATTAGACTTAAAAAAAGCTCACCTGAAAAACGGTATTTCTTAGAGTTGCTTAGAACAACATGTTCTACTATATGAGGAAAACCAACACACGATTCGGGTAAAGTTCCTACGGCCAGACGGTAGGTTAAAGCTGAGTCAAAGATCCGTTTATCAGGTTTTATAAAGACAACCCGTAGCCCTGTATCTTGTTCTCTATGAACAGTAAGATAAACCCTAAGAGGTCTAAAATAAGAGGTTCCTCTATAAAGAAAAGCCATAAAGATATTTTACATTAAAAAAGAAGGTTTTGCTTACCCATGCTTTTATGGTTTTTAACGGCAAGGAGGTTCTAGCCACTTACTAATCTATGCCTACTAACCTATGCCTGATTAAGCAAACGGTAAAGTCTTGAAACCATTCGGCTTGCTTTATTACGGTGGAAGATATTACGTTTTGCAGCCTTATCTATAAGTTTCTGAACAAACGGCAAAATCTTGCTTGCTTCATCTTTCTTCCCCTCTTTAAGGAGCGTCATATATTTTTTAATCCATCGTTTAACACGGGTTCTTATACGTTTGTTATGCTCGTACCGACGTAAACTCTTACGCAAAGCTTTTTTGGCATTACGTAGATTCGGCATGGCGTTATTATAACACAGCTAATAAGCGTATGAGTAGTATGTTGCTGCATCAACAGGGATCATTACCATCCCCCCTTCAGACTGTGGAAAGATTTTGTTCTCATATATGTAAGACTGTGGTACACTTTCACCTTGATTCTCTTCGGGAGTAATATCAAAAAGGTCTGTACCCTGCTCAGCCTCATCGGTTACTCCTAGGACTGCTCCTTGTTTAAGCTCAGAAGAAGGAGCAAGCCTAATCTCTCCTACAGCTACTGCTTCATTATAAAGATTAGTAACTTCGATAGAATATGCTTTCTGATAGGCAGTATCGGTAAGCTGCACAGCATAATCATCTTTTGTCATAAGATAAGCAATCGCTGAAACCTGTTCAGGAAGCACCCTTACTATTAGTAATCCAAAAGTTAAGCTACTTAAAAGTAATAATACTGCTACAAGTTGTGCAATCTTCTCTGATTCAGGGGTTCCTTTTCCGAAAAGACTATAATCAAGCCAACGAAAGAGTTTAATAAATATAGGGGGGATAAAGTCTTGCCACGAGATTGTAAAAACAACCATCTCGTGGTTTTTTCTGTGGTTTGCCATATTGGCACCTCCTTTTATCTTAACCTCCTTCACTTTGTTTATACCATTTTTTTGTTACAGATGCAAGTCTATTACTCACACGACTTTTCTTTGCTTTCTATTCTACCTTAACAATCATATAATCAAATTGAACATTTACCGAAGGAGCCTCTGCAACAATTATTGTAAACTGCCCCTCTTCTACTTTTACTGAGTATGCCAACACCTCTTCACTACGATTGGTTACGAATACCTTATCATTCTGATCAAGACCAGTTACTTCAACCCTTACGCTTGTAGATCCTGCTGAAAGTGTAACTTCGCCGATCAGTTTATCGGTAAATGTCACGTTCCCAACTTGTAATGTGTCTACCTTCAAGGTTCCAAAGACTGTTAGGTCGCCATTGACATTTATTGAAGAGGCGACCAAGTTCCCGTTAGAATCTACACTTAGTTTACCTCCTGCTACCTCTAACATCACAGTTTTGACAACTGAGGCGTTTAGGGTGGTAGTATTAACTGATTGCGATGTAATCTGAGTTATATTGAGCTTATAAGCTGTTGTTAATGTTTCATCTTGTAGCAACCAAAGCTCTGAAGAATTGCCTGTTAAACTCCCCCCTTGTTCTATCTTCTGAGCAAGCTCTTGGATAGCTTTTATTAGTACAGGAACCAAACGTTGATAATCTAAGGTCCAAAGCTCTTTATTCTCATCATCTGGACGGTTCACAACTTCAGGAATCACCTCATATACCTCTTGAGCAATTAATCCGATCTCTTCTTTTCCTTCGTCAGTCAAAATCAATCTGCCATCTTTAAAAGTAGAGCTGTGGTGAATATATCTTTTAGGTTGCAGTTTCAAAATCTCTTCTAGTCCATAATCTAACGGCTGTTGATCGGTTTTGATACGTGCGTCAGAGTAAACATCCCATGCATTAGCTATACCTTTACCTATTGTTTGATCTATATTGTTAGGAAGTGTAAGCGCATATGTAGGTGATGCCACATTAATACCTACCCTATAGGTATTTCCGTAAGGACCGATCAAAAAGACGTATGAATCTGAGATAATAGTACCTGATAACAGACTATCATGCCCCCAAACGAATGTACCAGTTGCTAAAGAGTCAATATTCATTCCTACTCCTCCAGCTACGCTATCGACTCCGCTTACTGTGTTATCAGAACCGCCTAATATCACTGAATTATCGCCATCGACAGTATTATTCATCCCTCCAGCTATAACGGAATAATTTGATAGTATACTATTAGTATCACCTCCTAAGATTACGCTTCCAGAGGCTGTAACAAATCCATCGCCGATCGAATTAAAAGTACCGCCTACGATCACTGAATCGCTGATACTTGTATCCACTATGTTATCATTTCCGGCTATTATAGCCGAATTATCGCCAGATACTGTAGCCGAGTTCCCTGCAAATATACCAGAATTAAATCCATCAACTGTCCCAAGAGTACCCCCTACAATCGCACTATAAGGAGAGGTAACCATATTATCTTCACCCCCGATCACTGCTGAATAATCCCCTATGTTAACATCATCCCAATATCCCGCTCCAGCAAGGCTTAATGCCCCCATTCTTACAGCTGCTTTACGAGGATACCAGATAAACCATGTCCCCTCTCCTGGCGAAACCGACATAACATCACTCCCCGCAAAGGTTCCCTGTGAAACAATAAGACCATCTACTATATGCAATCTTTCAGACGGAGTGCTTGTACCGATACCGACCTTACCGTAACGAACCTGAATGTCTCCCTCATCAGTAAGGGCAATGGTATCAGCACCCCCTGAGTTGGTAAGATACATGTCATAAAACTGATCAACCCTAAATCTTGCTATACCACTTCCGTCTTCTAGGCGAATAAGATTATGCGAAGGAGCCGATGAGGCTTGCAATAATAGTAATGGTTGTAAGGGATCAAACTGCGATACATGCAAGGTGGCGACAGGACCTGTTCTTACGTCCCCAACCTTTAACCGTCCGGCCAGGAAGTTATACTGAGCTGTATATACCATAATACCGTAAATTGCATCAAATATCGTCAAACCAAAGTTAGCAGGAGTAGCTACATCCGATGTGATCATAATACCTCCTCCTCCTGTAATACCCGTATCGATTGATATACCAACCCCTGTACTGTTAATAGATATCCCCGTAGCTACATTTTCAACCCGAACTCCGCTGCTTCCGCTCACCAATAAGCCTGGTCCAGATATATGTAAGGAGGTGCCAATATCAGGGCTTGCTGTACCTATACCGACCTGTCCTGCAAAATAGTTAATCATCTCAGAAGAAGCGACATACACTCCATAAAGGTTATTAATAGTACCTGCACCTGGTATCTTGTCTAACATCAAACCGTAAAAATTGTTGATTGTACCTGACGAAGCCCGAACCAAACCCAACAGAGCGAAACCCGCATCTATCGTACCCGTATGAGAATCACCCCAGATAGCAACCTCTCCACGTACACCCGTAACCATTGATAATGTACCTTGATGAGCTTCACCATTAATATTTGAAGGAACACCTGCAGCCCCGTAAACGGCTGTGATATTTGCAGTATTTGTGACCCCTGATCGTGCTACTCCATAAGCCCTCGCTCCTAAGGCATTATAGGCGAAATAACCACTGTTTGTAAATAAGACGTTTCTTCTGATTGCATTGTAATCAACAAGATAAGGATAACTACCATCATAAATATAAACACTATATCCACGGATTGAGCCATCAACCCACAGACTGTCTGCCTGATATGTATAATATGTAGAAGAAGGCACATCTACCCTAAAAGGAGATCCTTCATAGACTTTCTCTTCTTCTATACGAACAAAAGAAGCTTCTTGTAATAAACCTGAACCACTGCTATACACTATTCCTCCGTCAATTGTGAAATCCTGTAGCGTAAGTGTCTCACCTGTTCGAAGTACAACATCATCTCCTATATAACGAGGAGAAAGGGCTGTGCCTGTACGAACCCAGAAGCTTAATGTATCAGGAGATACGTAGGTTATACTTCCACTACCGTCGGTTCGAAGAAGATATCCTGCTGTGCCGTAATCTGAGGGAGTATCAAGAAGATCTGTAAATTTTGTGACATCGTCTGTTACATCAGTATCCCAGTTTGTAAAATTGATAGAATTGCCGTTTTCTATTGCAAGTACCGTACCTGTTAATGTAAGATTTTGATCATCACTGGCTCCTTTACATATTACTTGTCCATTTTCTATAGTTAAGAACTCGTCTAGACCACACTCTACCCCCTCAAAAAGTAAAGTCGCAAGATCTTCCACTTTTATAGGAACAGCGACCTGTTCTGTCACTTTTTTGAAAAGAAACACGTCCCCGGCCTTAATATCGGTAATACCTACATTTACATCAGATGCATCTTGGGCTATACGAATACCCCCAAGCCCTGACTCTGCTCTATAACCTTCCATGCAGAAACGCGGAGTAAGCCATGGTAGACGTTTTATTACGGTTTCAGAACAATATAGCAAAAGAGTATTTAATACGGTCAATCCAAAAACGACCGCAACCAAAAAGATAAGAGCCCAAAGTTTAAGTTTTTTCCGTTGATTTATCCTCCCTTGTACATCTTCTTTCAACATCTCTGTTTGGTCCATGTTTTATTTATAGCAGTTTTTAATTTGACAAGCAACCCTTTATTAGTTACTGGATTTTGGTCTTATGATCAGATAATTTAATGTAACGGGCGTTTCATGAGACGGTAAATGGATGGTGAATTCTCCGTCTTTAACCTCTACTGAAACAGGTAGTGGGCTATCTCCCCTAACTGTTACTAAAACCAGATCATCAGCTGTTACATTGGCGGTAACATTAACAGTTGTA
>WFTI01000011.1 GCA_015485585.1 Candidatus Dojkabacteria bacterium
CAACTTTTAGCCTACTACTTAGCTATCCAACGGGGGATTAATCCTGATACCCCTCGTAATCTTGCCAAAAGTGTTACAGTAATCTAGCATGGTAAACTTGGCATATGGCTTGGTATCAGGCTTTCTTATTAGGATTAATTGAAGGAATAACCGAATTTCTACCTGTTTCATCAACAGCTCATATCATTTTGATTTATCATCTTCTAGGGCTCTCATCAAAAGAGGTAAGTACATTCTTTCTTGTCTTCATTCAGTTTGCCGCTATCTTGGCGGTATTAGTGAAGTATTACCATAGGCTACGTAACGATGGCAAACTTCTTTTTTATCTTTCGATATCTTTTTTCCCTTTTGGAGTATTAGCTTTTGCGGTAAAACAGCTGTTTGAATCGTATAAAGATAATCTGTTTTTAATCATCGGAGCGTTGTTTCTGGGGGGTGTTGTAATGCTTTTGGTGGAGTATCTTATAAAAAATCAAAGACTGAGGTTATCTTCTAAAAAGATCTCCTCTAAAGATGCCTTCTTAATAGGACTTTTTCAGACTCTTGCCTTAGTTCCGGGAGTTTCAAGATCAGCTGCAGTTATTTTAGGGATGCTTTTTTTAGGTTACAAACGAGAAGAAGCAGTAGAATATTCATTTCTATTAGCTTTACCTACCATTACTGTAGCAACTATATATCAGTTAGTCAATGAAGGACTTTTTATAGGTATTAAGCCACTTTTTACCCCTTCATTGATTCTTGCCTCAGTTACTGCGTTTTTTAGTGCGCTTGTTGTTATGCGCGCCTTTCTGCGCTTTGTTTCTACGAGGAGTTTTACTATCTTTGGCTTTTACCGAGTTTTTATTGCCCTCTTGCTTCTTGTTCTTTTGCTTTAGTAGTAGATAACCTAAAAGAGAGGCAGGAATCAAAAACACAAAGATCAAGAACCCAAGTGTTGCAAGTTTTATCCATTTGAGCAGGTCTTCTACTGGTTCACTTATGCGTGTTTCGTCGTCGGTAAACATCATCATACCATCGTTGAATGTTAAACAACCAAGGTATCCTTTCCCCATGCGTATGTGGGCGTAACGTAATGATGAAGAACCTTCTCCTCCCATCATGCTGTCCATAAAATTATGTTCATCTTCATCAGGATGCATTGTAGCCATGACTGCCTCACCAAGTTTCTCAAACTCCTCATCTGTAATATCTGTACATTTTAGCTCTTTGATTGATGTCACACCGTGGTTTTTTGTAATCTCTTTTAGCACCTCATCTATGCTAAGAGAGTGATCTCCTCCATTGGCTTTTATGGGAATAAAACTTATTACTAGGGTAAGTATAATGACAAGAAGGCTTGAAATAATTAGTGTTTTTCTGTTTTTCATGGATCTAAAAAATTATATTATTTTCATAATTGTCGGTAAGGTTAATTGGATGATTATTCCGACAATAATTAGTAAAAGAAAAGTGATTAAGGTTTTCTGATACGGAAGATTAAGATTCAAACGGGTACGTATTATTCGGTTAAGGTGAGGAGATATAAGTACAATCCCTGCCCCTAGTAAACTAGCTATTAACGAGAGATCAATGAGGTACGTGCGATTCAAAAGGGTACCGTATTCTCCACCGAAATCAATATATACTGCCTCTTTAATCGAGAGGAAAGGCAAAGCAGGAAGAACAGTTAACAAGAAGATAAGTATAAGAAGAAGATTCCGTTGGGTTTTGGTAAAGCGTCTAGTTAGAGATCTGTTCATCCAAAGCCCTAAGGCTATTGCAAATGCTCCTACAAAAAGGGCTACTACTGCTTTATTTATACCGAACCAAAGGGCAATAGCCACTGCTGTGCCTGTACCCAAAGTACATAGAGGACAGTGAACACCTAATTTTGTAGGAATAGTAAAACTAAGCATCTTACAACCTCATGAACTCATTAATCTCTTTCCCTACAAAAGAATATATCACAAAAGGTTCTTTTTTTACTCCTGGCATACCGGGGCTTGCAGGTGGCATGCCAGGTAATGCAATCCCTGAAATGGCGGGTTTTTCTTCTAATAGTTTTAAGATAGCTTCAACAGGTACATGGCCCTCTACAATGAAGTTTCCGATCTTACTTGTATGACAGCTTTCTAATACTTTAGGGACCGAAAATCCTTCTTTAATAACAGTTATATTGTCTACCACATTAACATTTACCTTAAATCCGCGTCTTTGTAAGTATTTCACATATTCTACACAACACCCACAGTTAGGGCTACGATAGAGTGTAATCTCTGGTAAATTAGTGGTATTTTTGGGGTTTTTATCTGGTTTTAATAGAAGACCTAGAATCAAGACACCTATTAGAAGAAGTGTTACTTTGGCAACTGTTTTTAACATGTTTATACTATATCATATTTTGAGGAGAAACTTTTGGGAGAACTACTCTTTCGTACAAAAGGCTACCAAACCTATGGCCTAACGAAGCGGCTGGCTCGTGGGAGGATACTGTACCAGGGCCTGCGAGTTTACGAACAATTCGCATTATCCTAGGTCCGAAACGACTCAGTAAAATTACAGGAGGATAAACTTTCCCCAGAAAAGCTAGGGTAGCAGAGGTAAAGAAGTAGTAATAGTCTCCTCCTACATCTCCTAAGGTATTAGTCTTTGTACCTTCTGCACCCTGGAAAGGGATGAGTTTATCCCACCACTGTTTAAGAAGCTCATATTTACGTGTTCCTTTTATTTCTTCAAACCGTGAATTCCTTGAGTTTCCAAATATCAACTGATCACTAAGACGAGCCCTCCATCTACAAGTAAAAGAAGCAAGTAATAATGCTTTCCAGATATCATACTCTGCGACTTCTAATGCCATTGTAAAAATTTCGTAGGGAGTTATTCTGCCCGAGGAATTAGTAATTTTCTTTTCTAGTTCAGAGATCGATGAGGTAGAGGGTAACAGATCTTTAACAGTAGGTGGCAGATATGGAGCAGTTTCATCGGTGAACTGGATAAGGGCAGCGATAATCAAGATGGCTGATTGGATCCTAGGAATTGAGGCTCTGAAGCCATGGCTAATGGTTTCTAGCTCTCTTATCCAGCCGGAAATTTCGTCTTTTTCAATACGGGGACCTTCGTAAGGAGATTTGTTGAGGAAATGTTGGATGAATTTTTTAACTTTTGGAAACATCCCATCGGGTCGATCTTCTTTCGCTATAAGACTGTAAACAGCGCGTGCAGTCCATATGTAGGGTGGAGGTGTTGATTTTTCCATGGTTTTCTAAAAATCTATGAAGTCTTAAATCTTGCATACAATCTTCTTACACCCCCTCCTAGGTTTTCTTGTCTGTATATCTCTATCGGGGGAATCTCTTTAGTATTCTTAACATGGGGACCTCCACAGAACTCTCTGCTTATGGCAGACTTAAGATCGTTTCCAATGTAATATACCTTTACTTTCTCTGGATACTCTTCTCCTGGGATATATTTTGCGATCTTTTTAGCTTCTTCTTTATCCATGATCACATAATTTACAGGTAAGCCCTCATTAATACGTTCATTTACCCAATCCTCAAGTTTTTTGATCTCTTCTTCTGTTAAATCTCGATTAAGAGGAAAATCAAACCTTAAACGTTCGTTGGTGATATTGCTTCCTTTCTGATAGATGTTTGGATCGATGAGGGTATATAAAGCAGCATGGAGAAGGTGGGTAGCAGTATGATACCTTATGGTGGTTTCAGTGTGTTCTGCAAGACCACCTTTAAACTTCTTAGTGGCTCCTTTTCGAGAGATCTCTTGATGTTGGGTGTAAAGTTTTTGGTAGGCATTTTCGAAAGTTTCTTTCTCTATCTCTATTTCATAATGTTCAAGCTCTTCATAGAACATCTCTGGGGGGTACCCTTCACTCTGGTAAAGATCAAAAGCATATTTTGCTATCTCCTCAGTATTAAGTTGGGTGGTTTTGATTTTATCTATAATCTTCTCTACTTTTGGAAGAACCCGTTTTAGGGTTCTTGTGAACCTTTTCTCTTCTTCATCAAATATTCGGGTAAGCTCTCTCTCTTTTTCGTGCCACCAGGGATACAGCCAATCAAGCATATCGACCGTGGGTTTTACAAGTTTTATTACAATATCTGATTCAGCTCCTAGTTTGTGAGCGAAGCGAAACATTCTGCGAAGCAGCCTACGCAGGACGTATCCTTGCTCTTTATTACTTGGGATAACTCCGTCCATTCCGATAATTACGCTTGCGCGCATGTGGTCAGCGATTATTCGAAACTCTTTCTTGTATTCTTCATAAGGTTTATTAGTAAGCTCACTGATCGCCTGAATTAGGGGTTCAAACATATCAGTAAGAAAGATGTCTGATTTCCCTTGCACAATCATGGCGATGCGTTCAAGACCTCCGCCAAAATCAACGTTTTTTTGTGGAAGTTCTTTCCAGCCTGTTTCTGTTTTTATATACTGCATAAAGACACTGTTTCCTATCTCTAAGAAATAATCTTCAGCTGTTTCAGGGCTCTCGTTTGGCTTGGGAGGACGGTCAAGTAGCCAATAAAACACTTCACTATCAGGGCCACCGAGTTCTCCTACTGCGTCTCCGCGTTGCCACCAGTTTGATTCTTTGCCAAACTCAAAGATTCGTTCGTTTAAACGAGCCTTAATACCATATTTTTCGAATATCTTTGTAAGGATCTCGATAGATTCTTCGTCGCGTGGGATATTGCCTTCACCTTTAAAGACCGTAGCGTATAAACGGTTTATGTCAAGGCCTAAGACTTCAACGAAGAACTCGTAGATCCAGTTCAACTGTTCTTTTTTAAAGTAGTCTCCTAAACTCCAGTTTCCGATCATATGAAAAGCTGTGGTATGGCGAATATCTTTTCCTACCTCGTCCATATCTTGGAAACGGATAGATCGTTGTACATTCATAAGCCTTTTTCCTAGAGGATGGGGTTGTCCCATTAAATAAGGGACAAGGGGAAACATTCCAGAGTTTACAAAAAGAAGGGTAGAGTCTTCTTGAGGGACTACACTTACATTCGGTATCTCTTTGTGTCCGTGTTTACCGAAAAAGTCTAGATATTTTCTAAGGATCTCTTGTGAACTTAACATACCTGAATTATACCGTTTTAGTTATAATTATTTAACAATGCTGCGGGTGTTAAGGAGAATAGTTTTGGCGTTTATCAAATTTATCTTTATTCTGATAGTAGGAGCGGTAATATTGGCGATTATAAGAAAGGTTGCTAACTTATATGTTCAACGTAGACTTTTAGATTATCAGTTAGACTATACCTGTAAAAGCTGTGTTGCGCGCGATACAAAGATAGAGTTTACATTTAAGGTTAATCATGATCTTCCGGTTGATAACATTGTTTTTGATTTCCGTTATCTTGAGAATCCTAAGGTGGTAAGAAGTGAAGGTTGTAGCATAAACGCTCCTGTTAACAGGTTAGAAAAAATAGATCGAGACTCTTACAGATGTATAATAGAAACAAAAAACCTTGTAAAACCAGGAAGATATGAGGTAGACATCACTTTTTATACTCCTAAGACCTCAGCTAAAGATGAGGCAAAGTTTACTATCTCTCTTGAAGATAAGGGTATATTACCTCCTGCTTTTTCAGGTAAGAAGATCTATCAGAAGGAAGAAGTATTACCGTATCCCTTTGAGGGTTTTTATGTGAAAGATGTAAGGGTGGAAGATAAAGCCTCAGTTTTTGCATGTGATGCTAATTGTCCTGAATGTTTAGAAGATCCTGTAAACCGATGTACTAAGAAAAAGGTTGGTTTTAAAGAGTACAATGTAGCATACGTAAGATACGGTCTTAGAGTAAAACCTTCGTTGGCTGATTCGGTTGGCATAAAATGTACTAAGAAGGTTGGAGGACTCTGTGAGGTAGAGGTAAGTGACGCGGCGGTTTTAGAGAAGATACGTAAAAACACGAAGACCAATGGTCCTGTTAATGTCTTTTCGGCTTTGCTCTCTTTAAGTTTTGGTTTTGTGCAGAATAACAAAAACACGTTAGTGCTCTTTGATGATTGGGACAATGTTTATCCGATGCTTATTGTATATAACACAGAGTTTGCTCGCTCATTTGAGCTTGTAGATGAAGACAAACCCAGTGAAAATGAAGTATATAGATTTGCCGAACCTATGACATGGCAGTTTCTTATAGGAAAAGACTACAACCCCGCATATCTTGGAGCTCAGCGCGTTTCAAAGGGGTTGCTCTTCTTTTTTATTCCTTACAAAAAGGTTGATGTATTATGGGGGGTTGATCTCTCTTCAGAATAGATATTTTCAGAATAAATACTTAAGTAATGAAAATGCTTCTTCGGGCTTCATCAAGCGGATAGAGTAGTCTTTCTCTTGCCATGTGGGAATGATACGAATCTGTATAAGTTTTGAGGGAGTGAAGTAAAATGAGAGAATAATTCCTTCCCTTGTGCCTATCCATTGGATCTGGTCGAATAAGAAGTTTCCAAGGCCATAAGCTATAAAACCGTTTTTATAGAACTTCAGTTGTTGGGGCTGATGGGCTTGGGTCCCTATTACAAAAGAGGCTCCGTAATCTATTAATCTTTTAAATACCTTCTCTTGACTCTTTAAAGGATAATAACAGACAGGGTATCTAATATCTCTTTGCGGAGGATACGCATAACACTCCTGAAACTGGATGTGGACAAAGATAAAATCGACCTTGTTTTTTAAACTCTTTATGTCGTTTTTTACTTTTTTTTCTATATACGGGTTTGCTCCAGCTTTATCTTTGCCTGCTAGTGGAGTTTGGTTTTTAGAGATTAAGGTATCGTAGTAGTTGTATCCTAGAAAGGCTACCTTTGTTCCATTGGGAAGGGTAGTGATATATGGCTTCTTGGCGTCATCTTGGTTTATTCCCCCGCCGAAGTAATTTATATTGTTTGGAAGATATAGTTTTTCTATAGTATATCGGTTCCATTTAGAACCGAAATCATTGTTATGGTTGCCAGTAAGCTCTACAAGGTTTATGTTTAGCTCTTTTAATATTTGCAGATATTTAGGCTTTGAACAAAAACGCATACCACTATATGAAGAGCAGTTTGGAACAAACGAAACCTCGTTTGATGTATGTACGATATCTGCGTCTTTTACTATATCTTTAATGTTTTCTATTAACCATCCGTAGTCTTTGGTAGAGTCAAGTTTTTTTAGCAAACCTCGGGTAATAGCAGTTACTCCTGTTATGGTTATCTTGCTGATAGGTATATTTTGAGAGGTTTCCCACTCAAGCATGTTTAATCTGTTTTTTAGTATTTGTGCAGTGATACCTAGAGCTTCTTTATCAGGCTTATTAAATAGCCTGGTTGGTTGGGTAAGTACTACTACCGTTCTGAAACCTCCTTCAAGTGTTTTTGATCCTTTGCGTATCTGATCAAGGGCAAAATATCCATCTTTTGTAATAACCCTTAACTGGGGGGTTAGTTCTGATAAAGGAACAAGTAAGATCTTATCTTCTGCAAAGTCGTTTCGGTTTTCTTTGTTGACTGTTAGGGCTTCAACTCCGTACAACTTTTTGAGAATATAAGAGGCAAAGGGATTATCGGTTTTTATTGTAAACTTCAGCGTTTCTCTGTCTTCAATACTTATTATAGGAGCCGTAAATTTAACAGTAGGTAAAAGATCGTATACTAAAATTTTTGCTTTTTCTTCTATCTCTTTTCCTTCGGGGACCTCTTTTTCAACTTTTATGATTACATCCGCCTTTTTAGGATTATCAACTATAGTGAAACGGTTTTTCCCCTCATGCTTAATGTCAGTCAAGAATAAGAAGGCTTCCTGGTACTCTTCTTCTATGAAAATATTAATCGAGGAATATTTAACCTTAGGGTTATAAGAAAAAAATGAGAAGGTAAAGTACACGATACCCGCAAGTAGGGTTATTACGATTAAGGCGAAAACAAACTTCTTTTGGATGTAACCAGTTTTGCGCAGGTTGTTTGTTACTGACTTGTTTGAGACAGTAGGTTTAAAATCTAAAAATTTGTTCAGATCTCGTTTGGGCATTTACATGATTATAGATGGTTTCTTAAAGAGGTATAATACTTAATATAAGGTTTGTTTTTTAGCGCCCGTAGCTCAATTGGATAGAGCGGCTGGCTTCGGACCAGCAGGTTGGGGGTTCGAGTCCTCCCGGGCGCGGGGGGAGGTAGAGTAGTTTCCTTTGCTAGAAGTCACGTAACAACTTTTCTAAGGTTCTTAAAGTCGGATTAAAATTTACGTTATATTTCTGTCTGCATTGTAAGGGGCTTACTGCATTAATAATTTTTAGTAAAGTAACCAAAGGCTACGTGGTTTGATCTAATACTCATAGATTCGTGGAGAAAGTCTCTCTCTACAGAAAAAACCTACGCATATTTTTCTGCTAGATCCCCCACTATAGGGAGTTTGAATCTCTCTCCTTGGGCTGCTTTAACTACCAATACGATAATAAGAATCAATTGGGCTGGAACCAGTAGGGGGCTTAACATCCACCCGATCATGGGGAATAGGTTTATTAAAAACAACGGCAAGAAAGTAAACAATGACTGATAAGCATGAAACCTTACAAATTTATTCTCTTTTTCTATCAAGACAATCACAAGCCCACTTAGCCACCCAAGAATATATGCCAATGCTGCTGCAAGATTCTCATCAAGCCCAAGAGAGGTTTGTGCCTTTTTCTTTGTCATGTGGTAAGTATAACAGATAAAAGTATACTATGCAAGGTTTTAGATTTCTATATATAATCCTTAATGCAGGAGAAAATCAAGGACTTTCTAAGGCATCCTTACCTTGA
Source organism: Candidatus Dojkabacteria bacterium (assembly GCA_015485585.1). GTDB lineage: Bacteria > Patescibacteriota > Dojkabacteria > S139-149. Next base: position 8,784 of record WFTI01000011.1, read on the forward strand.
GGAGGTTCTTATTGATGAAGATTTTATTAACCTCTTTAAAAGAGTAGAAAAGATACGTCATTATATCGGTTTTGAGATATCTGGAAAACTACATATAGGTAGTGGAATAATAACCCTTGAGGTCATAAAACAGTTGCAAGATCTAGGAGTAGAAACCACAATTTTTCTAGCTGATTGGCACAGTTGGATCAACAATAAGCTGGGCGGAGACATAGATTTTATCCGTAAGGTTGCAATTTCATATGTAAAGGAGGTTTTTGTAGCATGTGCTAAGGTGGTTAAAGCTGATCCTTCTAAGATACGGTTCGTTCTAGGAAACGACCTGTATCAAGAGAATCATTCACATTGGGCTACATTTATGCAGGTTGGCATGCATACCACCCTGGCTCGTATAAAGAGGAGCATCTCTATTATGGGCCGTAAACAGGGCGAAAGTGTCACATTTGCCCAGCTTTGTTACCCTCCTTTGCAGGTTGCTGATATTTTTACCCTTCAGGTTCATATAGCTCATGCTGGTATGGACCAACGTAAAGCACATGTTATTGCTCGTGAAGTAGCAGAACATATTACTATTAATCCTTTAAAAGATAAAAATGGTAAGATAATAAAACCAGTCGCCGTCCACCAGCGCTTAGTTCCAAGTTTGCTTGCTCCTTCTAAATGGCCTCTTAGTGAAGATGAGGCTAAAAAACTTCTTCGTAGTGGTGATATGAAGATGAGTAAAAGCAAACCAGAAGGTGCGATATTTGTGCTTGATTCACCTGATGATATAAGACGTAAGATTCACGGAGCCTTTGCTCCTGAAGGTGACCTTACCTATAATCCTTTAGCAGTATGGGTTAAGATGTTTGTATTTGATCGTAATCAAGAGTTTTTCATAAAACGTGATAAGCGTTTCGGTGGAAACATAACTATCAGATCTTGGGAGGAGTTTGTAGATATATACGAAGCTAAAGCTTTGCATCCTTTAGATGTTAAAAACGCTTTTGCGGAGTATCTTATTGAGTTCTTAGCTCCTGCAAGAGAGTATGTTGGGGGTTTAAGGGGAGATTTTGCCCGTATTGAGCAGGAGTTATCGCAGAGGATTACGCGATAAGCGTATTAGTAAGCTGGGGTATAATTCGGTACATAGGGCGGGTAGCTCAGAGGTTAGAGCGTCTCGTTTACACCGAGAAGGTCGCAGGTTCGAATCCTGCCCCGCCCATGGTTTAAAGTCTTTTAAAACCCTAAAGGTTGATAAGGAGGGTAAGTTATGTCGTCCTATTTAAAAACCATAATCCTTGAAACCCTTTTTAGTCGGATCGGTGGGAAAGAAAGATTCTCAATAAAAGAGCAGAAAGTTTTAGAGCGTTTTTTACTGAAAGCTTGTGATACCCGTCTTTTACAAGGGGCACGTTTTAAAGCAAAAAGTATAGGTCAAGTTGTTATGCTGAAAAGAAAACCTTTTTTGAGAGAGATTACATTTTTAAAGCCGAATGCAAGAACTCTCACTTTTCTATTCTTTGATATCGGTAATGTGTTTGAGGCTAATCAGGCGGTCGATAGCCAAGGTAGGCTCGGAGGTGATTATCTAATCTGTACTGTAGGTGAGGCTTTACAAAGTGCAATAGTGAGGTTTCTTAAAAGGTATCCCTTTTTTAGAAGCCGTATACTTTTTTGCCGTTACGGAGGAGATGAGTTTTCAGTTGTATTGTCTGATGCAACGCAAGAGCAAGTAGATGACCTAATAAAACTGATCAAGAGGTTTCTATCTACCAAAACTGCTTATTTCGGAAAGCAACAAAAAGAGCGGAAAGTTACTTTAAAGGAGAACAAGATCAAAACAGCAACTTTTACAGATACCGAACGAAACTTTCTTCATTCACTTAAAAACGGTATTTTGTTGGGGATCGATGGTGTAAAAGATAAGTCGTTTTTGTTTGAGCAGTTAGATAATTCATTTTGTAATGAGGCATCGTTGACAGTCGGTGACTTCCTTCAAAAGTATCCTGAGTTTTATCCGTATTTTGAGATAGCGAGAAAGTATAATCTAGAAGATCTCTTTGTAAAGTTTATATGTGAGTATCTCTATGATCCTTTACTTGAAGATATAACCTTCGGTCTTGATGAGTTCTATCCGCTCTTAGCGGAGAGGAAGTTTAAAGAAGTCTTTTTGTTTGGTTTAAAACTGAAAGAGCTAAACAGATTAACCTCGTACTCATTTGCTGACATGTTAATTAAAGATTTGTGGAGAACAATAAAAGGGGCTCTTGGAGGAGATTATAAGGATTTCTATGTTGGTAGATATGGCGGTACTATTATTCTTGGAACTTCGAAGAAAATTAGTGCGAGTCTCTATAACAAGTTATTAAACATTAAAAGTGTCTCTTTAACATATCATACCGAAAGTGTTACTGCATTTGTAGGTAAGGTTTTTAAAGAGGTTCCTAAAGGTCTCTCTTTAATGCAGGCTCGTTTTTTTGTGAGTTCTCTCCTTGAGGATCTTACTCGTGACTGGATAAAAAATGTGATTTGTGAGGTTAAAGATAATAAAGAGGTACTTTCCCTTTTGAACAAGATCTTCAAGGGAGATTCCAATATTGATGAGGAACTAATACAGGGTTTGAGTTTAACGGAACGAATAATAGTTACTTATTTTATGAACGAACGTCGAAAGTCACGTATAGAGGTTGCTAAAACGGTCAAAGAGGTTAGAGAGATCTTAGATTACTAGTTATAATTCTATAATCTATTCGTTTTTCTAACGATGGAGGGGTGCCGGAGTGGCCGAACGGGGCGGTCTTGAAAACCGCTGTACCCTTTACGGGTACCGTGGGTTCGAATCCCACCCCCTCCGTTTGTTGAGTGGTGTTTTTCCATGTTTTGCGAAAGTTTCTTTTTAAGAAGATATAGGAGATAAAGAGGAAGAAGTATAAGAAAGATTCCCAATCCTGGTAAGAGTAGGAGATAATGTAAGGAAGTTAAACTCTTTGTGGGATCCTTGTCAATAGCCATCTGAAGCCTGCGGCGGATCTCTGAATCAAATTCTGTAAGGCTTTGTATTGCTCCTGCTAATGGTCCTTTGACTCTTAACTTTGTTTGCTTATTATCATCTACATTATCAAGAACAGTTTGGAGGTCTAATAATCTTTCTGTACTTTGTAAATCGTAAGATCTGACCTCTGAATAACCGCTTGTTTCAGGCAATTCGTTACTCTGATACTGGGGTTTTTCTTCAACCTCAGAATGTGGGGATACATTCTCTATTCCAGTTTTCACTACTATCTCTTTTTTCAGTTGGATACTTTTAAGTTGTATGTTCTCACATGTACTCACAATATTAGGGTTTTGGCACCTCTTGGCTTTTTCAATTACTGCTGTAACGGTTTTTGTACCTTGAGTAGGGGTCCATTCGGCAGATAAGATGCTTATCTGTTTTGGGAAGAGTATAAACTCTTTGGCAGATATTATATTGTCTCCTACTCTGAATGAGATTAGACCTTTGATCGTGACATCTTCTTGATTGTAGATCGCTACAAATATTGTAGTAGGTTTACCTTCTATAGGAGGAGTATCAGAGAACCAGATTCCTTCTACGATTCCTGCGTTTATGTTTGAGGCTTTAATATTCCAAACTTTGGGAGTTAAGAGCAGAAAAATAGATAAAAAGAAAAGCATCCAATAGAACCTTAACCTGTAAAGCATTCTAAAAACCTGCTAGGTTTATAAATAAGAGGGTGGAATAGTTTTTATTCTAACACAGGTTAGAATAAAAATATGAACAGTCAAAACAACGATACGGCAAATTCTCATGTTCAAACCATAAAACCGCAAGATGTAAATACAGGTGATAAGTCACAACTGGCGCTTAAAGAGGATAAAAGTGTATGGAGGGCTATTGAGGATTTTCTCAGGGAATTTCGAATGAAGATGGTAAAACCAATTAAGATACCCGTTTATTGGGGAAATCCATTCAGAAAGCAGAGGTACTAGGAACAGCAGGATTATACGGTTTTGAGTATTCAAGTAGCTTGTCTTTCGTGAGATTTAAGAGGATATCTTCATTTATCTTTTTAATCTCACCGGGTTTTGAGGTTATAAGCTGATGTTCGAGTTGACTTGAGATCACGCGTAATCCAAGGTGATATTTTCCGGCGAAGAATAAACCTTCTCCCACCGGAGCATTAGTTAAAAACTCTTTCTCACCCACTGTTAGGTTAAAAAGTTTGGCAAGAAGGGGAATCGCCGAGGAATCTTGTTTTAGAAGCATCTTCATGCTTGAGTTCGTGATAACAGCTTTTCCATACTTAGAGTTGATAAACTCGTCAACATCTTGGCTTATTGTAGTTAAACCGAGATTGTATTTACGTGCTCTTTTAGCGATTGAGAAAACAAACTGGGCGGAGTCTTCAAACTGCATAAGGTGCCATGCCTCATCGATTATTAATAGTTTCTGAACTTCGCGTAACTCTTTGATCTTGCTCCACAGATAATCAAGAATAAGGTACATAGCAAGGGGTCTTAACTCGTCTCTTAGGTCTCGCACACTAAAGATAACCAGTTGATTGTCAAGCTTAATGGTTGTTGGTTGGTTAAAGACACCAGAGGCACTTCCTACCACATAGGGCAACAGCCGTTCTGCTAAGCCTTGGGCTTCTTTTTCGGGCATTCCTTTCAGAATCTTATAAAGGTCTTCAAGTAAAGGAGGTTCTTTCGTCCATGTAGACGGATCGTTTGTTATTCCTTTTTCTCTGTATGTTAAGAAGAGTGCCTTATCAAGGATTGCTGTTTCAAGGGCGTTAAGCTCGGTTCTAAAAAGCAGTCTGAAGAATCTGTGTAAACTCAATATCTTGTCTTGTAAAAGATTTCTACGTGTTTTTTTAGTAGGATCTGTAAAAAACTCAAACGGATTAATCTTATTATCTGAAGTCGTAGAGAAGTTTATGTAAGAACCATCAAGTACTTTTGCTAACCTGTCGTATTCATGTTCTGGATCTATAATAAAGCAGTGGACTCCAAGCAACATATATCGAAGGACTTGCAGTTTCACATAGTAGCTTTTTCCTGCTCCGCTTGTAGCAAATACTACCTCATTAGCGTTTGGCATTCTAAATCTGTTAAAGATTACAAGTGATCGACTATGTAGATTTATTCCGTATAAGATTCCGTCAGGGTGCGCTAGGTGATAGCTTGTGAAAGGGAACATATAAGAGATGGTGGTTGTATCAAGTTCATGGTGTTTCCGTAAACGATCTTGCATTAGTGGGAGAGTAGAATTAAATCCGTTCTCTGCGTTAAGCAGGGTACTGTTTACCTTAAGTCCGATCGCCGAAAGAAGAGATCTTAGGGTGATTGTTTTGTTTTTTATTCCTTTTTTGTTTTTGGCTTGGATCCGCATATAAAGGCCTACTTTGAAGAACCGTTCATGTCCTGCTGCAATACGGTCGATTAGTTTTTGGGCATCTTCTAACTTAACCTTCTCTTTAGGATCAAGCACTTTACCTTTTTGCATCTGGATCATAAGGCTCGCTTCAAGCTCAGCTATCTTTTGTCGTAGGGTTTCTAATATCTCATCTACACTGATAGGATAGACGTATAATGTTATTGCTCCTTCTTCTTCTATATTAATCAGGGGATCTAGAAAATTTGGATTAACAGTACGAGGATAGTCCGTTACATAGAACGTGCGGTTTATCGTACTATTTACTATCACATCTCTGAAATCAATCTCAAGATAAGATGGTGCAATCAGATCTTTTATGGTTAGCAACGGGGTTTTAGTGTTTAATGCTTCAAAACCTTGTTCGGCTTTGTTATCTTTTTTGGTTTTGCGTAGTTTTTTAAATATGTTTAGCACGTTCAGTCTAAAGGTTTATCTTACTACCATCTTCAAAGTTGATCTGCTTTGCTTCAGGGTTGTATATTTTATAAAGCAGTTTAACTACCTCTTCAGTATTAAGCTCTCTGGCATCAAGCCCCATATGTTTAAAATGGGTGATTATCTGGTTGACCTTGGGGGTAAGATGGTTGTTTACGCTTTCTAGAAGTACCTGTCTTAAAGAAGCAGGAGCACTACGGTTATATACCGATGTGTGGTGTTTTACGATGATAAAGAATCTTCTATCAAACACTGTCTTAAACTCAATGATATTTCCTATAAAACGAGCATATATTTTCAAGTAAGCGTTAAGCTTAGGGCTTGTTATTTTCTGTGAAACAGTTTGTAAGAAGTCAAGATAATCGTTCATAACGATCTTGTGGTTTTCGATGTATATCTGTATCGGAAAATCAAGCGAATTAATAAAAGTTGCAAATTTTTTTATAAGAAATGATTGTTCATCAGGATTAAGTAGCGAGAAGTTTACAGGCTGAACCTGTACGATTTTAAGGTAGTCTCCGTTCTGTAAGATAACGATACCTCCGATTACATCAATAACCTCAACAAACCCTTGGGTTCGAGATCTGATTCTTAATCGGTTTACTAGTAGTTTCATCTATTTGTTCGGTTCTATTTTAATCAGCGGGTATGGTTTTCCTGTAAAAGGCACTACAAGGGTAGGGTACCTTAGCTGTGGATGGTTTATCTCCACAATGTAGTTGGCAGAGGGTAAGGGTTCATTAAAATATACTATTCCGAACCTGTTGGTTTCTCCTACGAAGATTGTTTTACCGTTACTGTTTTTAAGGTTTACTTTTACGTTGGGTTGGGGCTCTCCTGCGTGGTTTATGAGTTTTATAGCAAGGGTGTTAGGAATAGCGGGAATCTTCACGCTTGTATCAAGATGTTCACTTACAAACTTATCATCTACTTTAACTACTGAGGCTGTACCTTTTGATGTCATCTGAAGAATCGCTTGTTTTGTGTTAAGTTTAAATTTCGGTTTAAGGTATAGTTTTAGGTAGGTCGGAAAACTTTTTGGTTTGGCTTTCAAACGGTCAGGATAAGCAATCGTTACATTACTACTTGCAAGACGCCACACCCTCATTAAGGGCACAGAGAAGTATGTGAAGTATCGACTTAATAGAACCCATAATGGAATCCCCTCAATTTTTATAAAGATTAGTGCTAGGGGAGAGATAAATGCAATCAAAGCAAGGCTGTATGCTATGGGTAAAGAGATGATCTGTCTTCTTCCTAGATCTTGAAGAATATACGCTAAGGTGCCTGAGGCTCCGATGACTATAAACTGCTTCCACGTCAGCCCTGCAAGAATCTTAAATTCATATCGTGTTACCTGTTGTGGCACTACATGTTCTTGCATATATCTCTATTCTAACACTCTTTTGATAAAATCTGTTGGAATTTTGACCTTTATAAACTGAGCTCTGTACTTTTTGAGTTTGGCTTGTTTTCTAAGAAGTTTTATTTTTCGACGTACATCTCCACCGTATAGCTTGGCTGTAACGTTTTTCTTTAAAGCCGGAATAGTTTCTCTTGCGATGATACGGCCCCTTACGCTTGCTTGAAGAGGAATCGGTACGATTGTGCGATCTAGGGTTTCTTTTAGAATACGTAATATTTTTCTTGCCCTTGCCTCAGCTTTTTGAGGATGGGTTATAAACGATAAAGCCTCATAGGGTTCTCGGTTAATAAGAATAGTTACCTTTGTGGCATCTTGGGGGAGATATCTTATGTTCTCATACGATAAAGAGGCATATCCATGACTTATGCTTTTTAATTTATTGAAGAAGTTCTCTATAACCTCTGAGAAAGGTATTAAGGCTTTTATCTTATAGTATTCATGTTTTATGGCTCTTGTAAGAGGGGCAGAGTCGTTTAAAATCCCGCGGTTTGTGCGTATAAGATCTAGCACATCAGAAAGATATTCAAAAGGGGTTATTATCTCTGCTTCAATAAAAGGTTCATATACTCTCTCTATTTTTTGCTCTTCTGGATAATCTGAAATATTACGAATTACTATGGTTTTTCCATCACGAAGTTTGATCTTATAAGGCACTGTTGGGTAAGTATGGATCACATTTACTCCAAACTCCCGTTTTAGGCGTTCTTTGACGATCTCTAAATGAAGCATTCCTAAGAAACCTAACCTAAACCCCTTCCCTAAAAGTTTTGAGCTGTCTTCTTTAATATCAAGGGCAAAGTCATTAAGTTTTAATTTGTAAAGAGCGTCTTTTAGTTGGATATAACTTACTCCTTGAGCAGGGTAAAATGAAGAGAACACTTTCGGGGAGGGTGATTTATACCCTTTAATGGTAAAAGGATTATCAACAGTTGTGACAGTATCTCCAATGTATATATTAGTAGGATCTTTTATCTTGGTAACTACAAAACCTACTTCTCCTTCAGATAGGTGTGAAGTTTCTTTATAAAAAGGGGTGAAGATTCCGACCTTATCTACTTTAAACTCAATCTGAGCATGCTTAAGAGAAAGTATCATACCGGGTTTTATGGTACTGTTGAAGACCCTCACATATAAAATCACACCGTGATAATTGTCATATTTGGCATCTATTACAAGTGCTACAGGATCGTTTGTATATTCTTTACGAAGTTTTATCGTTTTGGGTAAAGGAGTCTTTTCTATCACCGTATCAAGAAGTTTTTTAACTCCATCCCCTGTTTTAGCTGAAGTAAGCAATACCTCTTCTTTTTTAAACCCAAGTATCGATTCGATCTCTTTAATACGTTGCTCAATAAGCTCTTTATCAGCAAGGTCGATCTTATTTAGTACAGGAATAATAGTTAGATTCTCCTCAAGAGCTTTTAGCAGATTCTCGATGGTTTGGGCTTGGATACCTTGGGTTACATCAACAAGTAAAACAGCCGCCTCAACAGCTCTTAAGGCTCGCGAAACCTCATAAGCAAAATCTACATGCCCAGGAGTATCTATGAGGTTTATTGTGTAGTCTTTGTATTTTAGAGTAATAGGTTGCATTTTTATTGTTATTCCTTTTTCTTGTTCAAGTTGCATAGTATCGGTAATGCGTTCCTTCTTAAGAAGTTTTTTGTCTTCAGCACATATCTGGATAAACCTATCTACTAATGTGGTTTTTCCGTGATCAATGTGAGCAATGATACTAATGTTGCGGATCTTTGAGCTCATTTTCGTATTATTGAATGAATTTTAAGAAGGGCAGACAATAACCCTTCTTCAGGTTCAGCGATTTTTCCTGTGCGTATATTAAATTCTAAGTTAAGAAGTGTCTCTGTTATTCTAAGCAGTTTATCATAGTTAATCTTGTGGATAGAAAGTAGTTGTTGTAATCTTTTGACATAGAAAATGCTTGTACCATAGTTTTCTGCAGTTTTTCGGGGTGATTCCGTAGTAATAAGATCAAGAAGAATAAACATTCCTTTTTTAAGAAGCGCAATGGTCTCATAAGTGTTATGTTTTTTTAGAAATTTTCTAAAGTAATCGGTCTTATATTTTAAGGAAGCATGAAAAACAGTATCAATAATCTTCCACGGGTTATATTGCTCACGAACCACATATCTTTGTTGTTCCAAAAAATGATAGGCTGCAAACTCAGAGTTTTCATATAGTTGTTGTAGCTTTTGGATAATATATTCAAATTTTAACAGCGAGTAATATCCTTTAACAGGGCGGTAGGAGTATTCAAAGACGGTCTTTGCAAGTTTGTTGTTTTTTAAAAACTTAAGAGTTTCACCTAAGAGCGCAAGTCTTTCTTCTAAGGTTCTTATGTTGGCTTTTTGATCTAAGAAAAGTTGGCTATTATTAAGTTGCTTGGCTATGTGGTAAGGGGTGTCGTGTAATAGCACGAAATTATGTTGATCACCAGTATTAACCAGAAGTTTTTTTATCTCATTTTTTAGGCTTTCTTGATGAAGAATGTATAAAGTAGAAGAGGGGCTTTGCTCCTTTGAAAACAGTGAAAAGTTTTGGGTATTCTGCAGGTTGTCTGTTAGATCCTCTACTGATAATATTACTTTTACTAGGGTTTTTTCATCAACCAAGCCATGGAATTTTAACAGGAACTGGGTGGGTATATGTTCTATTCTTTCTACTATAAAGATCATAAGGGCTTTTTAATTAAATTACTTTTGTTAAATATAAGAAAGACTGGATAAGTAACAGATGAATCTTCAGTAAGTATTGGGTTGTAGCCAACAATTTTTGCCATAGTTTGAGCTTGGTTTGCAAACTCTTGTGGGTATAAAAGTGTATTCTGAGAATAATTTTCACATAGATTGGTTTTATTTAATGAGAGTACCTGGATATAAAAGAACCTTTTTGCTAGTTGATCTTTTTCACGTTTATATGTGGAGTAGTCTGAACATCGTACGGTATATAGTTTTGTAGGAAGATTGGTAATTAGCTCAGGATACAACGTAAAATCTCGAATAAAAAGCCTTGTAAAATACCATTCGTTTAGCCCGTGACGGGGAATAATAATATACAGGGGGATAGCATAAGATTTTAGGAGTCTGCTGTTAGCTACTGAGGGTTCAAGTACTATACCGTAGATTGTAGGAGTCCCTCTTTTTTCATACAGGCTGATGGCATAGGCTATCTCATCCCACGTGATAGCAGAATATTTAAACGTATGTTCTAGGGTACTAAACAGTCTGTTCAAAAAGAAAGGGTTCTGTTTTATTTTCTGACTTATTCTCTCAAATACAGCTTGTAGTACTCTTTGTTGACGGCGTGCACGGGCAAAGTCTGATCCTTCAGGACCTTGGGCTTTACGGGAGCGCGCGTATTGCAACGCGCGCTCCCCGTCTAACCTTAACTCCCCCTCTTCAAACCTTACAGTCATATATCCTCCTTTAGGATTCGGATAGTTATAGTCAACAAAAGCTCGCGGATTGTATAGGGTGATTCCTCCTAACTCATCAATTAGGCGTTTAAAGCCGTCAAAATCTATCATCACATAGTAGTGGATTTTTAAACCACTGATATCCTCTACTACCTGGGTAAGGTATCCTATTCCGTCTTTTTTAATACGTTCGCCATAAAGATAAACCGCATTAATCTTATCATATGTTCGTGTAGTGTTGGGAATTTTTACAAATAGATCACGAGGATATGAGATCGTATACAAAGTATGGGTGTTGTGATCATAGGTAAGGGTCATAATAGTATCAGTATTAAACGTTACGAACCGACCTTCTCCACGATCAACACCAATTAAAAGTATGGTAGTACGATTGTTCCTGTCTCGTTTTATCGGATTAATCTGATCTCCTCCAAAAACCGTAGCAAGGATCTTTTCAGAAGAAAAAAGTTCGATCCTAAAACGATTATAAAGGTAACTGTTTAAGAACTTAACTGAATAGATAAATACAAATGGTGCCAAAATAAGAAATAGAAGTGAGAGGAAGAAACGTACCTTTGAAAAAGACCGAGTAACCCTTGGGGTGTTAAGGATAGGAGTAATCCGTTGGTTTCTAACCTCTTTAGTTTGTTCTTTAAATGTTGGAACTATCTTACGGGACATACTTTTATTCTACCCGCAATCTCATCTTCTCCAGTCCAAGCTGTAAGATTGTAACAGCACTTTGCGCATCTATTTTTCCTTTTGTTTTAGCTTTTTTTTGCATTTTTTTAATATTTTGTCTGTTTCGTAAGGCTTTGATAGTAACAATTATTCGAGAGAAAACACTGGTTCTATCTTCTGAAACAAGCTTTATTAAAATTTTGTTCTTATATTCTTCAATAAGCTGTTTTCTCAATGAGAATACAAGTTTTCTTATCTTTCCTCGACGTGGGATTCCTAGAAAAACAATGTCTGGCTTGTATGACTGAATTGTTTTTACGAGGTGTTCTTTTATTTTTGAAGGATTATCAACCTCAATCGTATGAAGATTAAAAATCTGTTTATTTCTATATAATGCAACGCCTATATACCTTGTTCCGATATCAAAAGCTAAGGCTGTTTTTATGGTTTTATTTTTGAAGAGCTTCATTGAGGGCATCAGAGAACGAATTTACAGTAGTCTCTATTGATAAAGGATCTTTGACTGCGTCAGAAAGTATCTCTTTAGCCTTAGTTTCCCATAACCCGAAGGTTGGTATATTGACAAATACGGCCTTTTCTAGTACATTTTGGACCACCTGATGATAGGTGTCTTGTTGTTTAAGATCTTTTCTTGCAAATGTTTGAGAAATACCCATGGTTTCTTTCTGTGCTTGGGCTATCTTTTGTAAATTCTCAGGTTTATTAAGCCATGCTAAAAATTTCCATGCTTCCTTTGCATTAGGAGAGTTTTTGGGAACCACGAACAAGTAAAAGGTACCGATGTGTTGTGGTCTATCTGCTGAGGCTCCTCCAAATACTGGTACTGGAGCAATCTTTAGTTTTAATTCCTTATTGGAATTTATAAAGTTGATGTATCTATACGAAGGAGCAAAGATAATGGCAGTTTGACATTGGGCAAAACCTTTAAGATCTGGAGCCTTTTGAGGATTCCACACATCAAAATCTGTAAAGAAGCGAAGGTAAAAGTTAAGAGCAGAGTAGGCGTTTACGTTTTTAAGGTTAAAGCTTCCGTTATTGTATGGGGTAACACCTGTCTGGGTAAGAAGAAGTAAAAAGAGTTCTGGACTATGGAAAACATTCTGAAAGGTTCCTATACCTGCTCCTCCGCGATTTTTAATTGTTTCTGCAAGCTGAATGAAGTCATCCCATGTAACTATCTGTGAGATAACATCATCAGGAATCCTGTCTGGATTGTAAAACATTACAAAAGCATCAGCAAAGATAGGCAGTCCAATAACCTTGTTCTGTTGGATAATTCTTTCAGCAATTCCTTTATAGAAGATTCCTTGTGCTTCAGTCTCAGAGAGTACATTTGAATCAGCTGGTTGAAGATAGTCTTTTAGTAGTTCTAACCAGCTGTAGTGGATCTCTATAATATCTACTCCGCCTACCTGAGTAATACGTTCTTTGGCTTTATTGTAGTATGCTCCATCATATGCAACATTCTCACTTGTATGCATAAAGTCTTGTTTTACGTATTTAATCTGCACATTGGGGTTCTGGTTTTCATATTCAGCGATTAATTCTTCCATAACTTTTTGCGGATACCATAGCCCCCACATAGTAAGGGTTACTTTCTTGGTAGGAGCCGGGGCTGGCACCGTAGGTGCCAGCCCCGGCCTTGGGCGAGGAGGTTTAGTAACAAGAGATATAATGACCAAAATAATAAGGAGTATTAAAAAACCACCTGCCCCAAGCAATACAAGTTTTTTATTCTCCTTAATAAAATCAGTAATTCGTGAGATTATCTTTTGGGGTTTTGCTTTTTTAGTTTCTGTGGGGGGTTCGCCGGCTGATTCAGCACCTGGTGTTTTATCCCCAAGATTCGAATGTGAATCTTCTTCTCCCTCTAATAAGAATGCCGGTATATCCTGCTCATCTTGTGGTTCTTCTACTTTGCTCGCAAGCATCTCTTCAGGCACAGGGGTTTGATCAGGGGTTGGAGTAGGAGTGTTTGCATTATTTTGTTCGCTTTGTGGGTTCTTCTCGTTTGTCATTGTCTTATAGCTGTAACAACTAATCGTTTAGTACCTATTCCTATAGGCCAACAGGTTACTAATGTAATTCTATCATCTTTGGTTGGGGTTACTATTCTGGTCAATGCTGTAGGTGAGACAATCTTTTTAGATATGACCTTATATGTTAATGTGTTTCCGTCTTTTTCGATATAAACCATATCGCCTACCGATATCTTTTCAAGTTTTGTAAAGGCCAAACGGGGTGAATTACTAAACAGCCTACTAAGTCCACTGTGGCCGTATATTATGGCATTGCTTCCGTCACCTGGTAAAGGAGTTCCCTTTAGATGTGCTACCCCTTTGGCTAAATATTTTTCATACACCTCTTTAGGAGCTGCCGGTACATTAGGACTTAAAGTTATATCTTTAATACCCACTGATGGAATAGATATCTTCATCGGCTTATTGTAATTTTCATCTATTTTGGGAGTAAACGATGACTCTTTACTGTTTTGAGAATAGGCGTTGGTTAAGGTTTTAAAGAATTCAGGTCCCGGATCATAATACTGATCCTTTACAAGCCTTTTTAACATCCAAACCGCTATAGGAGGCTGGGTAGAGGTAGAATCGTTGTTTACAGCCTCTACTACGACCGATGAAGATAGCATCTGCTGGTATGTTCCAAGAAGCAGGGAGACAAAAATAGGAACAAACTGAGAAAGAAGCAATACAAGTCCTGCATAGATTAAAAGTTTGCTTATAGCTATCTTTGTCTGTTCAAAGGCCGTGATCTCTTCTTGCAGAGACCGTCGCAGTTTCGATTGATCTAACCGAGGTAACATATGATCCATTATACTCTAAACTTTTATTGAGGTGAAGTTACTGAAGGGAGCGGAAAAAGTGGGGTATTAACGTCTACATCTTTGATGAACGGAATCGTATGTTGTACTATCTCCATTCGTAAAATCCATCGTTCTTCTATAAATTCGGCATTTTCAGAGTTCTCATCTCCTTTTTGGGTTAGTTGAATCTGATCAAAGTCAAGAATATATCGTCCTGATAACAGAAGGTTAATAAAGTTAAGAAGATCATCTTTTGCCCCCTCTACTTGGATCGGAATATGTACCTTCCGTACAGTATGACGTATCTGCTTGGTTTCAGTAGTAAGCTCTTGAATAGAGACCTCTTCTGTAAGTGATAACTGCATTATCTCAAGATCTGATTGATTTACAAGGTCTGTTATATAATTTCCGAGTCTTCCTAGGTTAATCTCTACTGGAATCTGCTCTGTGCTGTCTTGATATATTCTGTTAAGATAAGTAGTATCAGTGGAGGTAAGAAGGTTAACTTTATCGCTAAGCTGTTTCTCTTCTTCTTTGAGCTCTTTGATCTGTTTCTGGGCTGTAAAGATCTTCTTAATAAAAGGAATATACACAAACACTACCAAACCTACCGATACAAAAGCCAGCGCTATAGTTGTTAACATAAGAAGCCTTTTTCTTTTGTTAAACTTTTTTTCGTTCGTTTTATCTAAAACCATAAAGCTCGTAAACTTTCTTTACATTTAAGTTACCCTGTAGGGTAAAAGATACAGAAGATTCATCGGATATACTGAAGCTTTTTAGATTTAGCGATTCGATTGTTTCTTTATTTGAGGCAAGGTAGAACCAGAGTTTAGCGGCGTCATCAAGTGAGGGGGCACTAATTCTTAACTGGATATTACCTGCAGAATCGATCTGATAACCATGGATCTTCCCCGTAGGCTCAATCACTGAATCGATAAAATTTACAAGTTTTTGTGGATCATATTTTTCTTGGGCAAGTTTTTGTAGATACACCTCTCTTACATAAGTGTTTACATATAGACCTAGTTTTTCTTTATTAGCCGCTAGGTAGTTCTTTTTACTTGTAATGCTTTGTTGAAGTTTCTTTATCTGATAGTTCTGATAAGCATTAAAGCCTACTATTAAAGCAGTGATAAGTGCCAATACAATACCCCATACCACATGAATTGTTATAAATCGTTTAAGTTTTTCTATTTCTTTTAAAGCAGGGCTCCATTCATAAGCTCCAGTAAGAAGGTTTATCTGCTTTTTATTAAAGACTGATTTTTGCGGCATTTTATTCTTTACGCAAATTTAGTCCGATAGCAGCCGCAAGATCGGTAGTAAGAAGTTCTCTCGGAAAATCTGCAGGAATCTTGAGCAAGTTAAAGGGGTTAATTAGTGCCACTTTGATCTCTTTAGAGAAAGAAGAAAGAAGAGAGAGCTTGAAGTGTTCTACAAGATAAAACTCACTAGTATTATAAAAAAGCGCAACAATCGTTGGGTTCATCTTGGTTTTTTCTCTAATAAACGTGCTTAATCGTACAAACTCAGTATTGATCTTACTTGCAATATCGTTAGTAGTCTCAAGGATCTTCTCTTTTGGTATCATTCGTTGCTTAAGTTTTTCTAATACCTCATCGCGAGGTGCGTTTAGAGTAATTTGGAGCTTCTCAATAACCGTATTTACACCTATCGGAAGTGTCTGAGTGTAGAAAACTTTTTCATTAGTTGCTATAGTTATACTTGTACCTTCATATGTGATATCTACAATAAGAAAGGCACCTTTTAATTGTTTGGTATTTTGCGCAACGATTCTATGAAGGGCAATAGAGCGAGGTTCTATTAGTACCGGCTCAAGTTCAAGCTGCTCAAATATTTTTCCAAAGAACTGGATTATGTATGTAGGTAGAGCATAGGTTAAAGCTACAATCTCTTTCTCGTTTTTAGATACTATAATAAAGTCTTTTGTATATGTCTCAATACTTCTTGGAAGCAGGTTCTGTAGTTTCCAATAAAGTGCCTCTGGTATCTCTTCTTCGGGTACATTCGGAATTACGATAAGCTGAGTAAACACCGTATCTTCTGGTACAGTATAAGAGACTTTAGGGGTTGGAACGTCAAGCTGTTTGATGTATTTAAGAAAAGTCTCTTGATATTGATTCAATACCGATTGGCTGTTGAAGATGTGAGGAGGCAACTTTATAGGAATTTTCGTAAGATACTCAATCTCTTGGTTTTGGCTAATTAGAGCAGCACGAATGCTGTCGGTTGCAAGATCGATACTGGTATGGATTCCAAAAGATGCCATAAATTAAGATACCACGATGTAAACGTAAATGCAAGCTGAGGGAAAGTAGATGGATAAATACGTCTCCACTATTTTTAGATTTTAGATTGGGAAATATGAGATCTTGCGACGTGTATATAGAATATTATTTCCTACAAAAGACATCTTTGTCCACATATAATACATCGTATGAAAGATTATCTTGAGACTTTCCGTCGAATAGGGCAAAGATTGAAAGAATATAGGCTTAAGAAGGGGTTGACACAGCAAGAACTTGCCGAAAGACTTGGCGTGACTTGGGAGATGGTAAGCAGGTATGAAAGAGGAGAAAATCTTACAATAGGTCGTCTTATACAGCTTTCTCAGATTTTGGGATTTGATCTTTCAACATTATTTGAGGTTGATGATGTAGCTATATTACGAGAAGATCATGCTTATTCTTTCTTTGTGGGAAATGCCTATGAAAAAGTACCGGTCGTTTTTAATAATTGGCCTGCAAATCCTGAAGAGCTGAAAGATAAAATAAAAAGCACCCTAACTGTTCGTTCTTTAGATGATGTGATGGTCATTGCTCCCTTAGAGGGGATTTTGGTTGAAGAATCTCTCTTAAAGGGTATCGCCAAAAAAGGAAGTGTTGTTTTTGATTTCTCATTAACAACGAAAGGTCTAGCAGTAGGTTATAGGGTAAATCAATGGATACTCTATAGGGCCGAATCTTTATCACCTCAGATTCAGGTCGGTAGGGTACTACGGCTTATTCTAGAGTATCAATAGATTGTATAATCTCTAGTAATGAGCATTTTTAAAAAACAGCACAGAAAACAACGGATTTTTTTGTTCACTATTTTTGGTTTAATCTTTATCATATTTGGAATTTTGGCATTCTCGGGCAGTTTTTCAACATTAAGCTATATATCGGCTCCTGCGGCAGTTACTAAAGTGTTACGGTACCCTAACCTGTTGGTTCAGCGTTATACCTCGGTAAATAACACCAAGAAAAACGGTAGATTTGTACCAAATATTCCTGACAAGATTACCCTTTTATTCGGAGCAAAACGTAGGTACGACAAAGAAGAAGAGCTACGCATCAGTGTGGGAGAGTACAAAACAGAACAGATTACGCTGGCTCCTGCAGGTAATGCTAAGATCGCTTATTATTTTGTATTTGAGAAACCCACTGAAGATACCGCTAAAATTCCTCTGCCGTTGACGTTGTCGGGGGTTAATGTTGGGCTTTTTACAGTATCTGCTGATGGCCAAAAATGGGGAATAGTTGCTCCATCGTGTGTAAGTCTTTTAGAACAGGGACCAATAACTGGCTTTGATCTTAATGCCTCCCTAGACAAGATGATGTTAGATGAGTCTGTACCTGATCTTAGAACCTACAACTATCCCCTAGCAGGGGTTATACCCTGTGGAGGCGGTATAGTACATACAGGGCGAGGACCTGAGAATCCTCCCGTTGTTAAAGATGCCGAAGAAGAGGTGCTAGACTGGTATAGACGTTTCTCTGAGCTTTTAACTAAGTGCAACGAAAAAAATTGTATTGAGCTTAATGAAGAGTTTAAAAATATTACATACCTTTTCTCTTTAAAACAAGGCAAGGCAGGAGCATTTGTTCCGCCTGATTATTATAAAGGGGTATATACATCCCCAAGTGGAGAGGTGATATTTCAAGATTTTATCTCTGGTTCCACAGCAACAAGTGAATATATCTACCTTAAGCTACCTGATCTAGAGAAGTTTGAGTCAGATGTGGTAGCTTTTGTGTCTACATTCTTAAAAGAGATAGTCATGGGCACTAATACCCGGGTTAATATTAAGGTGCTTGAACCTCCTTTGAAGAAAAAGAAGATAGTTAGAAAAGACAAATGTTATGCTTGTGAGGTTGAAGAGACAACAGATAAAGAGGAAGAAAAACTATATAAACTTATGGCTTTGTCTCCGTTTGTCTTTGATATAAGTAATCAAGATTTCTCAGACGACATAAGGCAGTCTCTGGCGGCAGGTGAGCTTAGTTTTGATGTTAAAAACTTTGGACTTTTCCAACGTGAGCTTTCTGGCGATGAGAATGCAATTATGTATGATAAGGTTCCCGAAGGTAGCTACATAACTGTTGGAGTAGATTGGAGCTGTAAAGGCGGCGCATCTGCTTTTAGTGAGCTTATGTCATTGCTAAATTCTTGTAAAAGCCAAAATGTACGTTGTAGCATAAATCTGATAGGAGCCTCTAGCCTTGCTAATGCATACACCCTATTAAAGAACGGTAAGATGTGCTTTAAGGGTACATATTCAATCTCTTTAGGGGTGCCGGTACTGTCTGCAATAACCCTTGATCTTCCTAATGTGACAGTTGCTAAAGGAATGTACTATAACCTAATAGATACCTATTATTCGGGCACTATAATTGATCCTTTAAGTGCAGAGATCTTAGCAAGATACAATTACATAGAGCTTTTTTATATCCTTGATAAGTTAAAGTATGACCTTTCATACGATGAGCTTAGAAAACTAATGCCCAATTTAGTGGCTGATGCCGCAAAGTATTATAAAGAGCCAGCTACCACACTGACACGTTCAAAATTAAGGGAGTTTGCTGATAAAAAGGCAGAGCAACTAGAGAAAGCTAGACAGTATATATCTCCTGTAATCTTTACCTCTGCTGTAAAGTTCAAACTTTACCCCCGAGTAGAAAAAGGACATGTTCTGACAAAACTCTTTAGACCCCTAGGCCCGTATAAACTTAGAGTTTACATGTTTGTAGGAGCTAATCTAAAACAGCTTTTTTCAGCGGCGTCACAAAGTGAGATTCCTACCTCACCTGAATGTACTCAGACATATGTTGATATCATGCTTAAAAGCTTAGCAGACCGTTACAGTTTCGCACCAGGACATATCCAACTAGTATTAACACGTGAGGCAAGTAACAAATATCTGGCGATGTTTGAATTTATCGGTGATAGCAGACTTAAAGATATAGAGTATCCTTCAGATATAGAAACACTTGAAAAATGTTTTCCAAGTATGGTACCATTCTTTAAGAATGTTGTTGGGTTCTAGCAAAGCAATGCAAAAGACCTTAAAATTTGTTATTTTTTTATTTTTTGTTTTGTTGTTCTTAACCGCTTTTTCACCGTCTTTGAACGCAGTAACTGTTACCTTACAGATTACTCAAGAGGATATTGAAAGATTAAAGGATTTACCGGTATTGCAGAGATTCTATCGATCATGTGAGCTTAGGTCACAGATCGCTCAAGGAAACGAGAATCCAAGCAGATATACCAATACCGATCTTACTTTTTGTGATATGATAGCAAGCCTCGCAACCACTTTCTATGGAGCTGATACCTTAGGAGATCTTCAGACTCTTAAACAAAACAACCCTGAACTTTATTACCGTTATATGGCTGAGGTTCCGTATTATATGCGGGTAGGATTAGTACAAACCACATACGAAACAACCATGTCTGTCTTTGAGCAACCACTATACTTTAACGCAACAAGTTTTTATGCACACGAGTTTATTCCTAAACTGATCCAAGATGTTTTTACTACAGTAACCCAAGATGATACAGTATACGCTGCAAGTAATCCTACATACTTTGTTATTGGAAGTAAACCAAGCAGTGAGAATGCTTATAAAAAGTTAAACGAAGTTGTCGGTAAATTCTGGCTTGGGGTCTTTAAACTTACAACCGGTCTCTTTGTGCTTGCAATGATGGTAGCAGGTATCATGATGATAGTAAACCGCCAGATAGGAGGGCAGACCCCTATCACCATCATGATGGTGGTACGTAACGCCCTGATCGGGTATGTAGGAGCCTTCTTAAGCTTTGGAATAGCAGCTTTTTTCTTCAATCTTACAAAGTTTTTTATCTTGTTACAAGGTAAGATGGTTGAAGGAGTCTATGAGCAGGTTGTGGGTACCTTGCCACAACCACAGCCATATAATGCTAGCTTTTTTAAATCTTTGGATAAGAATTTAGTCGTCATAGCATATCCAGGGGGAAGTATGCAGCTTTATAACTTTTTTATGAAGGGGATTGTTGAATTAAATTATGACCAAGCGTCTGAATTCTTAGAAGAATTATTTGGACCCAAGGCTATGAAGACACGAGTAGGAAAAATCCTAATAAGAGTAGGTGGTTTTATATTAGGAATTTTTTATGCTATTGCCTTCTTATTCTCTCTTATACGTTTGTTGGTGTTTATCATCAAAACTCTTTTTATGATGATAATAGATACAATCTTTGCTCCTCTTATATTTCTTGCAGGTTCTTTACCTGGGCGGGAAAGTACTATTACACTGTGGATGAAACGGATGTTTACCCGTTCACTTGCTCCTGCTGTTGCATATCTCTTGGTGAATTTAGGAATAACATTTTTGTTGGTACCATTATTGGCTGGCAGTAAGTCAATAGGAAATATCGAAACATTTTCAGTGGGGGTTATACCTCAAGTGGGATGGGGGACAGCTACGTTAATGGGGATTATCAATCTGGGGGCAATTATTATGCTAGTCCTCATCAACCTCGCCGCAAGTGCCGATAAGATCTTACAAGAGATGTTCGGTATCCAAGAGACAGCAGTAAGTAAGACTGCGTTGGCGGCATTACAGAAGGTTCCGATCGTTGGAAGATTCGCCAAGAACGGGTAAACAGGTATAATCTTGGTATATGGCTGTCCCTACTAAAAATCAACCAAGTGTTACCGATCTGTTGGTTGCTTTAGTTTCATTAGGTGTGGTGCAAGCCCCTGAACTTTCTGGTAAGGGGGTACCTAAAGCGACTCCTTGGTTAGGGTTTGATACCATAACAGGCTCAGTAGCCGCAGGAATTACAGCAGGGCTTACTACGGCTTTAGCTGATTTTCCTCAACAATTGTACGAAACAGTGGTTACCTCTGAACTAGATGAAAGGCACAAAAGGGTATATCTTGCAAAAGATCTTGCTCCTTGGGCAGATCGTCTAAGAGCATGGGCACAAAAAGAGGGGCGTATGCCACAGGTTGCTTATCTTCAGAGTAAATGGGCATTACCTACGGCAGCCAAACTTGCTCAGGTACAAGGTATAGCCAAGGTATATGGAGGTATTAAGATCGCTCCCAAAGATATATGGACCCTGTTTGAAAATCCTAATGCGATGGCTGAGATTCTTGATACAAAGGTTCTCCTTCCTTTCTTGCGTGATATGAGAAGAAGACAGCTTGCAGCAACATTAGATAGAGTGGGGGCTTCATTAGCTTTTAGGCTGGGAGTTCGCTCAGGGCAGTTTTTTAAAGAGCATAAGATTCCTCTAAGTTTTGTTACATGGGCGATGGCAAACAAGGTAGCCTCTGCTACTACCCGTCCTTTTGAGAATATAAGCCGTGCAATCTCAAGGCTATTAAGAGACGACGTCAAACCTCCTCGAGAGTTTTTGAAGAAAGAACTAAGGGCAATATTGGGTGATGGAGCGTTAGTTGCCTTACGCGAGCTAGAGGGCGAACTTGCCAGGCTAAAAAAAGAACAGATTAAACGTGAAAGTATTGAGAACCTAATACGCAGAAAGTTAGAAGGTGCTGTCAAGAATTTAAGGTGGAACGAGAAAGAGGTTAAAGACTTTTTCTCTAATCTGACAGACTTTTATCTCCTCTCAGAAGAGGTTCGTAGAGCTCCTCTTGATGAAAGATCAGACCCTATAAGAAGGCGATTAGTAGATAAGGCATTCGAAACAGCTATAGGAGCATATGAGATAGAGTCAAGATATACTCCCACAAATATTAGTAATTTTAAAGACCGCGCCGAGAACCTCAAAAAAGCTCAACGTAAAATAGATGAGCATGCTCTTCATCTTTTAAGTGAGCCAGCTACACGAAAAGGAATAAGTTTGAGTAAGATCTATGCCCAGTATTCATTGCTTAAAGCCTTTTCAGAGAGTAATGTTCCAAAGCTAAAAGATCCTATTGAATGGTTAAAAACCTTTGCTTTGGGGGGTAATAACTTTTTTCTTCTTGCTGGGGTTGACATCGGACTTGCAGGTCCAGGTATTGGAGATTTAGCAGGAGTATTAGATGGGTTATATAAGGGCCTTCAGATAGAAGACCGTAGGGAACTAGAAAAATTTATGAAAAGTTTTGTCACCTCATGGAAGGGCCTTTTTGGCTCTCTTGATGATGAAACCCGAGAGATCCTTTTACAAGATATCAATCTCAGAGCTATTTTAGAGGGAAATATCGATTCCAGCCAATTGTTACAATATGTAGCGGATATAAGAGAGAAATACAGATATGTTTACGATTCTGCTGGGGGAAATCCAGACATGGTGAAAACCCTTGATCCGTTCTTTGCAAACATCAAGGTAGCACGTTTCTCATATATGGCAGGTGTTCTGCATCCAGTTGCATTTGTAAAACACTTTTTAACAGGTGAACTACCTTATTACCTTTTTTACATGGGAACAGGTTTTGGTGATCCGATTATTATTCAAGCCTTAGCAAGCGGGGCAGGTGATGAGACTATTATGCGTTTACTTTTGCAAAGATTCGGAAAAATGGAATCAAAGGTCCTTTGGTCTCTATTTCGTCTCGGACGTCGTTTAAGCCACTCCAATTTTTATCTAAAATACGCAAAATTTACCAAATGGATCGGTAAAGGTATCTACTTTATAAGAAGCCCTCATATGGCTTTGTTTGAACAGTATAACAAACTAGTGGCTTTAGGTATCGGCAAAATTAGAGCAGGCTTATCTAAACTTGCAGCAAAGACAGGACTTAAGAAACTTGGCCAAAAACTAGCAGGAACCCTTATAGGTAAGCTTTTTAAAGGAGCCCTTGCCCTGGTTAGTAACGTTGCGTGGATCGTATATTTTGTTCTAAACTTTCTCACAGGAGGATTATTAGATCGAATCCTCTTAAATATTATCTTTTTTGCGATTCTTCTTACAATATTTTTACCTATCGTTTTTATACTGTATCTTTGGTCGTTTTTTTCAGTCCCCACAGGAAGAGCAGCATACGCCACTTTGCCCGTAACTTCTCGGCAGATTATGATAGGTTCTACAAATACCTCACCTTGGGCGTATGAGAACGATGAATCAGTAATCCTTCTTTCTAGCGGAGAACGGTACTATATAAACTTCTCTAAAAAAGCGAGTGCGTGTTTAAGTACTCGCGGTTGTAAGCCTGTTACTGATGGCTATTCAAATGACAAAGTTAAAAGATTCTTTAAACTCGACTATGTATATGAACAATCCGGCGGTCAGATAACATCAATGAATTATTCTTTCAACGTACCCCATACATGGCGTATGCCTTCTTTTATAAAAGGACGCTGTTATCTACCTCTACCAACCGGTACAAAACCCATAATAGTAATCCATAGCGCTGGAGCAGAGGCGCATTATAAGGGGGTTGATGTAGAAGAGGCTACCTTTTTTGCGGCAGTTAAATATCACCATAATAAACCTGCCTACGGACTTTTACAGTACTCGATGGTTCTTCTCCCTAAGAAGAACAAACTGGTACTCGCTACAAAAGATGCTTTATCGCGGAGATCGTGTGCAGAGTTTTATACACGGGAAAGACCCGTAGTATCTGTAATGTTACCTGCAAACTATGACCTTCGACCTCCTACTGCGTTAGAGATAGAGAGGCTTGCAAAATTAGTAGCTGCGTTAGTTGCTACATATTATGATCCGTCTGAGTGGGGAGACATCAACTGGTTAAATAATGTGGCAAGATTTCATCGCGAACAGAACCTGATTGAGTTGGGAAATCCTATTAAAACCTGTCCAGGGAAAAAGTTTACTCCTGAGCTAAAACAGCAGATGCTTCAGAAAGCCCTGTCATATCTTAATGAGTTTAAATAGTTTAATGTTAGAATAAAGTAATGTTAAAGCAAAAAGATACAAGGCGTCGGTTTAAAACCTTTTTAATAGTAGGATTATTCTTAACTTTCGCAACCTTTTTAGCTTCGTTAGTCTTTCTTAATTCTTATGTATTAAAATCTCAAGAATCTAAAAATACCTTACAGGTAGATAAACCTGCGCCTTTTTTGTTAAACTGTGATGCTAATTACATAACCCCTTTACCTGTTACAACTGGGGTAGTAGTTCCGATCTATATGCGTACCTTTGCAAGAATGCTTCCTCTAGAAGAGCAGATAAAATATCTGGTATATGAGCAGCTTATAAGGAATCACTCTAATCTGTTTCCATATAATTATCTGGTAGCATCAGGAAAGATTCAAAGGTTCTATTGTGATAAAAATGACTTTGTTTTTAAGGGTTTAGAGGGACTTCCTAAAGGAGCCGTAGTAATCGGAGTTTTAGACTTTAATGAAAAGACTCAAGATGCTCTAAAACAGCTTGTTGATGAATACAAGCTAAGCAGATTACTTCAAGGGAAAATAGAATATACTCAAAAAGAAGAAGCCAGAAAAGTTCCAGTATTGCGTTTAGATGGAGAATGCAGGTTTAACATATGTGAAGGTATTAAACTATATGAGAACGGCCTTGCTTTGCGTGAGTATACAGTAAAGCTTCTTAAGGTCGAATACCCCAAAGAGGTGATTAATCCTTCAGAGGTCTCGATCAAGGTTGTGGTTGAGAATACAAGTGGATACGTTATTCCTGATGCATCTACACTTGCTCTTACTATTAAAGAGGTCTCTAATAAGCCGATTCCAGATCTGTATTCAGAATCGTGGGAAAGTTTAAAAAGAGTTGTCACACTAAATGAGACAGCTATACCAGCATCAAGCAAGATTTCTAAAGAATTTAAGGTGGGTCCGTTTCTAAAACCTGCTACATTGTCATCAACCTTTGCAGTTTTTATAGGAGATCAAGAGATACCAAACACACGTTTTACAGTTACCATCACCTTTAAAAAGGGAGATTACAAACTTGGGGTGATCTACTCAGATCAATACTCCTTTGCCAACGTGCGTTCGGCTCCATCATTTGATTCAGAGGTGCTCTTTAAACTTGATGTAGGAGATTATGTAATATGGCAGAAACAAGAAGGAGCTTGGGTCTATATCAAGACGGTCGATGGCCGTGAGGGTTGGGTTTATCGCCGTCTAATTCGTGAGTATAGGGTTTCAGAGTAAAGGGGATCTTTTACCTGATTTTCTACCCATATACTTCGTATTCTACAAGGTGCGCTGGAATATCGTTAAGAAACCGTGAAGGAATAGTTTCAACAATATTCCCAAGATAGGTCATCTTTTGTGGGTAAAGAATATAAAGATATCGTTTAGTACGGGTTATAGCCACATAAAACAGCCTTCGTTCTTCTTGAAGCTGTAGTGGACTCTCCACTGATTTTTGATGCGGAATAACTCCTTCCACAGCATCTACGATAAAAACCGTTTCAAACTCTAATCCTTTTGCAGAATGCATGGTCATTAGGGTTACTTTTTTACTTACTTTTGATTCTTCTTCAAGTTCAGAGGCTTCTTCAATAAGCGCTATCTCTTCAAGAAACTGGTTTAAACCTGAAAGCCCTTTATATGGCTTATGCTTTGCAAGATTGATAAGCTCATATACATTCTGTTTACGTGATTGCACCTCTTCATCATCAGATGAGATCTTCTCAAGCCATCTGTTATATCTTAGGTCTGAGAGTATGGTTTGGATAAGTTGTGAAGGAGTACTATCTTGAGCCTGTGATACTACAATAAGGGTTGCAAGGTCTTCGAATAAATTGCTAAAACGTTCAAGTTGTGAAGAAACGTCTTTTAATCGTTTAAAAAGAGAATCTCCTAAAAACCTTTGGGCCTCTTTTTCATCGATTGCTAAAAGAGAAGCCGCATAAACAAAAGGAGCAAAATCTAACCGCACCTTTTTAGCTAATTCTCGCAGTTTTTCAAGGGCTTTTGGCCCAATGCCCCTTGTCGGGACGTTTATTATTCGGAGTAAACTGACTTCATCTTTTGGGTTAGCAATAAATTTAAGATATGCTAGCATATCTTTGATTTCCATACGTTCATAGAAACGCACACCTCCTATGAGTCTATAAGGAATTCCGTATTTTAAGAATGCTTCTTCGATGATACGGCTTTCGTAGTTCATACGATAAAGTACTGCTACCTCGTTTAGACGATCTTTGAACTTGCTGGTTATCTCTTTTATTATGTAAAGGGCCTGTAATGTTGCGTCACTAGTTGCCACAAGTTTTATGGGTATATTCTCATCTCTATCTGTCCACAGTTTTTTCGGAATACGGTTCGGATTTTTAGAAATAACCTCATTAGCAGCATCAAGAATGATCTGGGTTGACCGATAGTTTCGCTCAAGTTTAACTAATCGGTGCTCAGGAAAATCACGACAAAATTTAGCGATATTCTCTACTGTTGCCCCTCTGAAACTATAGATCGACTGATCTTCGTCTCCTACAACACAGATGTTTCGGTGGTCTTTTGCTAAGAGATAGATAATCTCATACTGAGGAGGATTAGTATCTTGATACTCGTCTACAAGAATGTATTTGTATCTGTTACTTAATGTCTTACGTACAGGCTCGTGGCTTTTTAGAAGCTCCAGTGTTTTAGTTAAAAGATCAGCAAAATCAACAGCATTAAGCGAGAGTAAGCGTCTTTGATACCGTTTATAAATCTCATAGATAAACTCATCAAACCGATCTTGTTGGCTCTGTTTTAAAAAATCGTCAGGCGACATAAGGGAAAGTTTTGCACGTTTAATATAGTGTGCTACCACAGAAGGTTGCACACTTACTCCCATATCTACTGTTTTTATGAGAGTTTTAATAAGGTTTAATTGATCCTGTTCATCGTAGATAGTGAAGGTAGGTTCAAGTCCAACGTATCTAGCGTAACGGCGCAATATCGAAGCTCCGAAAGCATGAAAAGTACCAAGAAATAAAGGAAGGCTTCCATAAGGCTTACCAAGCAAGGTTGTGACCCTTTCTTTCATCTCATTGGCTGCTTTTTTAGTAAATGTTAATCCCAGAATGTTTTTGGGATCAAACCCCTCAGTAATTAGATAGGCAATCTTATAGGTAATTACACGGGTCTTTCCAGCCCCAGCGCCAGCGAGTACAAGCACAGGTCTTTTAATCTCTTTTACTGCTTCTTTTTGTTGTGGGTTAAGATCATCAAGCAGGGTGGTCATGGGTTGATTATAGTATCTTAACTTTATGTTACAATTCTACCGATCCTCATGTATAATCTTACATTATCTTTTAAACCTTAAGAAGTTAAAATAATATCTTTGAATGAGATGAATAGTACAAACCTTGTAGATGTTATCAATCAGATCGCGGTTGAACGCGGAATCGATGCAGAAGATGTCTTTACAGCTTTAAACAAAGCCTTACAAGAGGCTTATCTGCGTGAATACCCCGGTTCAGATGTGCGGGTTGAGATCAACAAAAAAGACGGAGAAATCTATTTTCTGGTACGTAAAAAGGTTGTTAAAGAGGTCAAAGACGCAAATAAGGAGATCTCACTTGATGAAGCAAGACGGTATAACCCTAACATAAAAGAGGGAACCATCATTGAATTTACCCAACGTGTAGGAATCCTTGGCCGTATAGCTGCTCAGGTAGCAAAGAAAGTAATCAATCGGGTCTTACGCGATGCACAGCTTAAAGCGATCGTAGAATACTACAAGGAGTGGCTTGGTAAGATCGTAAGTGGAAAGGTAACCCGTGTCACCAAACAGAAGATAATCGTTGAACTCGATAAGGGAACCGCTGAGTTTCCTAAAGAAGAACAGGTAGAACGTGAATTTTATGAGATAGGCAAAAGATATAAGTTTCTTTTAAAAGAGCTTATAAATGAAGAATACAACAGGCATATAATCCTTAGCCGTAAAGACCCTAGATTTATTGAAGCTCTTTTTGAGATGGAGATTCCTGAATTAGCAAGCGGGCAGGTAGAGATAGTTAAGGTTGCCCGTATCCCAGGTGTCCGTACAAAGGTGGCAGTAAGAGCATTAGATAAAGATCTTGATCCAGTAGGTGCCTTTATAGGACCAAAAGGAGTACGTATTAATGCCGTTATGGAAGAACTTCAAAACGAGAAAGTAGATGTTGTAAAATGGGACCTTGATGTGGTTGAATTTATAAAAAACGCCTTCTTACCTGCTGTAGTAAACAAGGTTGATTACGATGAAAAGAAGAAGAAAGCAACCGTTTATGTTACTCCTGAACAGCATGCTATTGCAATCGGAAAAGAAGGGGTAAATGTTAAACTTGTAAGCGAACTAACAGGTGTAAACATAGATCTTCAAGAGATAAAATAAACAAACAAAATAACATGCAGGTTAACAAGATTCCAGTTGGTAAAAATCCGCCTGAAGATATCTATGTGGTTGTTGAGATTCCTGCAAATACTTGGATTAAATATGAGCTTGATAAAGAGAGTGGAGCAATCTTTGTTGATAGGGTACTTTTTACTTCTATGAGGTATCCGTTCAATTATGGTTTTATTCCTAATACCCTTGATGAAGATGGTGATCCTTTAGATGTGCTTGTTATCAGTGATTTTGCCGTAGAGCCAGGAAGCGTGATAAGGGTCCGCCCCATAGGAATGCTTAACTTTGAAGATGAAGCAGGCGGTGATGCCAAGATAATCGTTGTGCCACATGAGAAGATTGATCCCACATACAAAGATATTACTGATGTGACCGAGCTTCCTGAGATATACCGTGAGAAGATAAAACACTTTTTTGAGCATTATAAAGACTTAGAGCCCGGAAAATGGGTAAAAGCAAAAGAATGGCACTCAAAAGATGAGGCACTAAAACGTATCCAACAGGCGATTGAGAGGTACCAACAGCAGAAATAACGGAACACCTGATATAATCACGCTATGGCAGGTTCGGTAGATACTAAAAAACGTATTCCTACGGTTGTTGTATTAGGGCATGTAGATCACGGAAAAACCACACTTTTAGATGCTATACGCAATACGGATGTCCAAAAACGTGAACCTATGGGTATTACCCAGAATATATATATTTCAGAGGTAGAATATAAAGGCAAGTTGGTAACTTTTGTAGATACCCCAGGGCATGAGGTTTTTAGCCTAATGCGAGCTCAAGGAGGAAAGGTAGCAGACCTAGCACTCCTTATTATTGCAGCAGATGAGGGGGTGCAACCTCAGACCAAAGAATCGTTAGATATTATCAGACGCGAAGAGATTAAATTTATGGTTGTGATTACCAAAACCGATGTAGAGGGGGCAAATATCGATAAGGTTATAAGTCAGCTTGCTCAAGAAGGAGTTTATCTTGAAGGATACGGAGGAGACATTCCATACGTAGCCACAAGCGCGGTGAAAAAAGAAGGAATAGATGAGCTTTTAGATACAATGTTTCTTTACATAGAAGTAGAAGGACTTCTTGATGATACATTAGCCATGTTACGGTTGGAGTCATCGATTACTGATAAAGAGCTTCTAAAACACATAGATGGATACGGAGTAGTGCTTGATAGCAAGATAGATCCCCACCTTGGAACAACTGCTTTTGTTATCTGGAGGTTAGGAGAAGCAACCATAAAAGATACAGTTTATTTACAAGATATACCTGTAAGACTCACAAAAGCAACCGATGCTAACCATAAACCTTTAAATGAGCTTATAGCAGGAAAAGCCTTTATTCTTCCTTCACTTGATATTACTCCCAATCCAGGAGATCTGTTATTGTTTGGTAAAGATAGTAAGAAACTTGCTAAACAACTTGAACGTTACTACAAACACCTGCGTTTAAGATCAAAAGAACCAAAAGCAGAAGAACCAAAACAGAGCGAAGATATATTAGATGAGATCTTTGCTGAAGATGAAGAAACAAAAAAACAGCGTGTAAACCTCATCATAAAGTGCGATGTAGAAGCTTCACGGCGATCTATTATTCCAACCATTAAGAAGTTTTCTAATGAGTATGTTGAATTTAATGTCATTTCAAGTGCAGTAGGTGAGGTTGCTACCTCAGATATCCAGACCGCTAAAGGTTTTGATGCTGAGATTATCGGTTTTCGGGTTCCTGTTTCACGTAAGGTTCTAGAGATTGCCAAAAATGAGAATATAAAGATCTCTCGTTTTGATACGGTATACCAACTGTATGAGTACCTTAGCCAGATCGCTGAAAAGATCGCTCAGCAATTTAAAGAGCCAGAACCTATAGGTAGGGCACGGGTGCTAAAGATCTTTGTATTAAGCGATAAAAGCATAGTTGCAGGGTCAGTTGTAGAAGAAGGGGTAGTAAAAAGAAGTGCAAAAGTAAGAGTGATTCGTGGGCAAGAAAAGGTGGCTGAATACGATATCGTTGATCTAAGACGTTTTAAAGAGAGGGTTTCAGAGGTCCAAAAAGGTATGGAATGCGGTATAAACCTAGGAAAAAACGCTGATATCAAAGAAGGCGATATATTAGAGTTCTTTTCTCAAAATCCTTTATAATAACATTATGGGAGCAAGATTTTCTGCTGTAGTCCTTACCAAGACTACGACTCCCGTTTTAGCCGTGCTTTTTTGTGGGTGGTATAAGCTTATCTCTCAGAAAGAATCTCTTTATGTATATGTAGAAGATGTACATGATTTTATAAAAACCATTCTTGAAGAAGAGAAGATATCTTACCGTACTTTTGGAGATCTTAAAGAGGATATAAGAAAAGCTCAGATCTTTTTTGATAAACGCTATATAGAATCGATTACAACAAAAGAAGAAGGAAATCACTATGTCGTAGATATTCGGTTAAAAGAGAATCCTGTCTCTTTTGCAGACACATATCGGGTTCATAGTCCGTTGAGAAGTCAAGAAGTGTTGGTTTGGGCACTTGAGAATATCGAGATGTCAGATTTCGATACTACTGTTTCTGCAGACTTTGTAGGGGGGCTTAACCTTGTAATGGAT
Organism: Candidatus Dojkabacteria bacterium; assembly: GCA_015485585.1. Classification (GTDB taxonomy): domain Bacteria; phylum Patescibacteriota; class Dojkabacteria; genus S139-149. The sequence goes on from WFTI01000011.1 coordinate 40,153, forward strand.
CTTTTATCAGAAACCTTTCCTACATGGCAAGGGGTCTTTGATTATGTAAAAGGAGAAGATCTTGACCATATTAAGCTTCGCCAGCTTATTACTGTGTTACGGCAGTTTTATACCCCCTCTCAAGAAATCGGATGGAAAGGAACAAACTCTATATTCCAAACCTATAGCAGCGCGCTTTTTGATTACTTAGTAGGGCATCTTGCAAAACGAACCCTAAAATATAAAGAGTTTGAGTACCAGGTGCATATCGGTGTTTCATCAGAACCAGAAGAGGCTGATATTGTCTTTAAATTAGGGGAGGCTTATGAGGTAGTAAAGAAAATGCAGATTGAGCCTGAGAAGCTAGAGTCAAGGGTTGAAAAAGTAGAGACAGAAGAAAAAACGAGAAAGACTGCCAAAAAGACCCCGAAAAACGTTCCCGTACCAAAGCAACGACCATAGAAAAGGCTAAAAAGGTAAGTGTAGAAACCGATCCGATCCAGGCGATTATTAAAGAGGTAGAAGAATAGACGACCTATAAAATCAGAAAAGAGGTTGACTTTTTAGGTGGTATCGTGTAGAATCTTGACTAGGAGATACAAACCTGTTATAACACCAAAAGTTTGGTAATGTAAGATTACCCAGATGAAAAGATATGGCAAAGATCAGAAACAAAAGTTTGAAAGAGCAGAAGCAGAAGATTATTAAATATTTTGCTACGAGTCAGAACGATACAGGTTCTCCTGAGGTACAGATAGCACTGTTGACATGGCGAATTAACCGTTTATCTGAGCATCTAAAGAAACACCCCCACGATTACCATTCACGTCGTGGGTTTTTGAAACTTATTAGTAGGCGCCGTGCGCTCTTGAACTATCTTAAAGAGCTAGATGCCAAGCGGTATAAGTCACTGGTTGAAAAATTAGGTTTGAAGTAGTATAAAACAGCCATGAGTGAAGATTTCATTAACCGTGCACCCTTTGAATTTGAGGTAGGAGACCAAAAAGTCTTGTGGTATTACAAGAAACTTACTCCACTTGCAAACTCTTCGATCTTTGCTGTATGGGGTGATACTGCTGTAAATGTTTCGGTGTTAAGAGGAGAAGGTTCAGAAGAAACAGATTTTCTTCCTTTAACAGTTGAGTATCTTGAAAAATACTATGCTGCAGGAATTATTGCAAGTTCTCCTTATGTAAAACGCGAAGGACATCCTTCAGATACAGCGATTCTAAAAGCAAGACTAATTGATCGGGCTATAAGACCAAGGTTCCCTAAAACATTGCGTGATGTAATACAGGTCTATGTAGCGGTTTTATCGTATGATCCTTCCTATGATCCTCTTCTTCTTGCTTTTAACACTACAGTTGCAGCTCTTATGGTATCTGATATTCCGTTTGAGGGAGATTTCGTAGGATTAAAGATTACACTTAATGACCAAGGTAAGCCAACACTCCTTTATCAAGACATTCCGTTGTGGGATGATGATGGTCATCACAAGGCTGAGCTTACCCCTATGGACTTCTTTATTGCGATCGACGAAAAAGGAGTTGTTATGGTAGATGCATTCTTTAATGAGATCGAAGAAGCAAAGGTAAAAGAATGTATAGATTTTGCAAGAGAGAACATAGACATCTGGCGAAAACCTCTTCGAGAGTTTACAAAAGAGTTTAATGTAACAAAAGAAAAGGGTGTCTTCATAGAGGTTCCTGATGCCTTAAAAGAGATTATTGAGAAAGACTTCAAAGATGAGATAGAAGCCACTTTACGAGAAAAAGATAAGAGTCTACGTAAAGAGAAGTTAGAGGAGCTTCCTCAAAAAGTTTTAGATCATTATTTTGCAGAGGACAAAGAAGACCAAGAAGCTGAAGGTTTTGAATATACCCAACAGCAGGTTCGTTTAGCTTTAGAGTTCGTGCTTAAAAAATACGTAAAAGACTTGGTGCTTACTCAGAATGAGCGGTTAGATGGAAGAGAGTTTAATGAGGTAAGACCACTTTTTGCCCAAATCGACCTTTTGCCCCGTGTCCACGGTTCGGCTCTTTTTAAGCGCGGAGATACCATGGTGCTTACGACTACGACCTTGGGGTCGCTGCTTCGGCAACTTCAGCTTGATGAGATGACCGGGGAACAAGAGCGGCGGTTTATCCACGAGTATTATTCGCCTCCTTATGGGTTTGGAGAGCCCGGAAGGCTTCGTGCATACCCGGGAAGACGTGAAATAGGGCATGGTGCCCTTGCGGAGAAGGCGCTTTTGCCTGTGATTCCTTCTCAGAAAGAGTTTCCTTACATGATAAGGGTGGTAAGTGAGGTGGTTTCATCTTCAGGTTCTACCTCTATGGCTTCGGCAACCGCCTCGTCTTTGTCGCTTATGGCAGCAGGGGTTCCGATAAAGAAACCTGTAGCAGGGATAAGCATCGGTGTCATCGGAGATGAGACCTTCACGAATTTTAGGCTTCTTACCGATATCGTTGAGGTCGAAGACTTCTATGGAGAGATGGACTTCAAGGTAGCAGGCACAAGAGACGGTATCACCGCCATCCAGATGGACCAGAAGAGGCTGCAGATTCCCTATGAGGTAATAAAAGAGGCTCTTGACAAAGCCAAAGAAGCCCGTTTGTACATTCTTGACTTTATGCAAACCATCATCAAACACCCACGAGAAAAACTCTCAAAATACGCCCCTAAAATCTTGCAGGTTGTGATTCCTAAAGAAGAAATAGGGAGGGTCATCGGTCCAGGAGGGCGCATCATAAAAGACATCATGGAGAAAACCGAGACCACCATCTACATCGATGAAGACGGCACGGTCAACATCATGGGGCAGAATGAAGAAGGCTTAGAAGAGGCGAAAAAGTATATCGAAGAGATTGTGTCG
>WFTI01000012.1 GCA_015485585.1 Candidatus Dojkabacteria bacterium
AGAATAACAGAAGATGAGCTAAGAAGTCTAGAAAAGTTTTTAAAAAATGCCCGTAAAGTAGCAGTAATAACCCATATCTCTGCTGATTCTGATGCGTTCGGGAGCGCAGCCGCGCTTGCCATGTTACTTTCGTTAAATTACCAGATCGATGCCCGATACATAACTGAAGATTCTTTAGACGGTGACTGGCTTTCATTGATAGGCACAAAGAGTAAGTGGAAGGAAATAATTAGTTTCGTTCCTTCCCTTTTAGAGGGGTTAGAAGAGTATTCTCCTTCTCATATCATAGCAGTTGATATAAATCACTATCATAGATTAACCTCACGCAAAGATACCATAGATAGTTTAAAGTTATATTTTGCACGACAGGTAAAAGGGGTTGCTGTAATAGATCATCATGTAACCTCTCCGTCTGAGTTTGGTAGTGTAAGAATTCTAAAACCGTTTACCTCTACAGCAGAGCTACTTTTTGTGTTGGCTGAGCTTTTTGATTGGGAGTATGATGAAAAAGTTGCTAATCTCTTGTTATTAGGAGCCCTTGGTGACCTTGGAAGACTTCGTTGGTTAAAATACAGGTTTTCTCTTGAGATTATCTCAAGGCTTCTTGCAGCAGGAGCCAATTGGCGCCAAGTTTATAAAATCTTAGGAATGCCCGTTACAAAGACTACGTTAGAAGCTTTATCTAGCCTTCTTAAGCATATTGAATATAAAAGAAACTTTGCTTATCTAGTGTTAGACTATGAGATGTATCAAAAGTTTAGATCTTTTGCCTTATCTAGGGCAAAGTCTTTTATTAAAGAGCATATACTTTCTCAGACCAAAAAACCTGCTTATGTTTTTGTTACAGAGAAAAATAAAGGAAAGTATTACTTTTCTTTGTTTAGTGAGGAACCTAATCTTGATGTCCATGAGTTTGCTATGCGTTTTGGAGGTGGAGGCCATGAGGTAGCAGCTGCTTTTTTGAAAGAAACAGACAAAGATGGGGTCAAAAAGTTACTAGAAGAGTTTGATCAGTTTTTAGACACCAAGCTTCATGGAGGCTCATAAGCAAGAGTTTACATGGCCAATAGAGGACTTCTCTAATATACCTGAAATATCAGGAGTCTATCTTTTCTACGATAGTAGAGATAATGTACTTTATGTTGGTAAAGCGAAGAATCTTAGAAATCGGTTGAAAAGTTATGCATCGGTTGATCCTACCTTGTATCCTAAAACGTACTCTCTTGTAGAGAAAGCGCATAAGGTACGTTTGTTCTTTACTCCTTCTGAGATAGATGCGTTTTTGTTAGAACAACGTTTGATAAGAACATTAAAACCTCCGTACAACGTCAAACTGAAAGATGACAGCAATTATCCATACATAGTTATTGAAGATGTGAAAGTATCTGAGAAAGAACAGTACAGAAGGGTCTATGTTAGTCGTAACTATAAACCTGATGAGAAAAGGGTATACATAGGGCCCTATGTCGAGGCAAACGAGCTTAAACAGGTTTTACGGATCCTAAGAAAGATATTCCCTTTTGCAGATTGCTCAAAAACCAAATTTTTAAGCTATCGAAAACTTAAAAGACCCTGTTTATATGGACAGATAGGAGTCTGCCCTGCCCCTTGTCAAGATAGTAAGATGATAGAGATGTTAGAGAAAAACATAAAGAAACTTGTGTATTTTTTAGAAAAAGGTCAGATAGAGACTATGCGTAAGCTAGAAAAGAAGATGAGAGAGTATATAAAAGCCGAAAAATTCGAGAAGGCTAAAGAGATAAGAGATCAACTGGTTGCTGTAAACAGCCTGTACAATGTAGGACTGCTTCAACCTGAACTTTTAGATGAAGGTGTTTTACCTGAAGATATCTATCGAAAACGGGTCGAAGATATCATCTCTTTCTTTGGCCTCAGTATCGATTCGTGGGAGCATTTTCGAGTTGAATGTTATGATATCTCTAACCTGATGGGAAAATACGCAGTGGGAAGTATGGTGGTTTCAGTTGGGGGTAAACTAAGGAAAGATCTCTACCGTCGTTTTAAGATTAAAACAGTCTTTCAGATCTCAGATGTTGATATGATGCAAGAGGTGATCAAACGTCGCGTTAAACGTGTTAAAGATTGGGGAGTTCCGAACATGATTCTTATTGATGGAGGTAAAACCCAACTTAACGCAGTCTATAAGATCATAAAGCAGTTTGCTCTATTCAAAGATGTTTTTATTGCAAGTATCGTTAAACCGAACGATGATTTCTATATTATCAAAAACAATAGGCCCTATCTGCTTAAAGTAACAGAACGCACCCTTGGAATCCAGCACCTTCGTGAACTCAGAGATGAAGCCCATAAGTTCGCCAAACGGTATTTCCGTAAGTTATATGAGAAGTTGGAAAACTAGACAAACTTGTTATAATAGTAGATGCAAAAGACTAAAACCCTCTCTTTCGGGGATCGTATAAAAAACCTTTATCTTAAAGTTTTTCACAAGAATCTTCCTTACCAAACCATCGTAGTGTTGGGTACTTTACTATTGGTACTCATTAACTATGTTGTTTTACTTCAAACTACTACCTGGGAGGTTTTCTGGTATTCTAATGTGCTTATTTATAATCTCTTTCAGATAGCCTTAACAGTTCTTCTTTCATTTTTCGGTGGAGTGGCTATCGCTATGGTTATCTATATCTTTGATCAACGCATAAAGGCACATGAAAGTAGCTTATTAAGTGAGGTTGTTGCTTTGGTTTTCTCCCTAGGAGCTACAGGATGTACAGTTTGTGGTGCAATATTATTACCCCTTTTAGGAATAGCTGCTTCTTTAACCGCGTTGCCTTTGGGGGGACTTGAGATAAAAGTACTCTCTTTAGCATTGCTTCTTTATTCTCTTTATGACCTTTCATCTCATGTTTTAGGTTTATGCAAAATCACAAAAGAGAAGTTAATTAGATTTGAGCAAGGAGCCATAGAGCTTAATATAAACCGTGAGACCCTTGCGTCTTTGAAGCCGTTTGCGGCTATTCTTCTTTTCCTTGTTGCAGTTTATTCCCTTCCTATGATCGGTAAGTACTACCGTATAGATTTTAGACGAACAGCGTCGAATAGTGTAGCCCTCTCGCAGGGGGTAGTCACAGGTAGCAAAGAAGGCAAAGCAGGGGTAGATTCCCAGTCTATCCTTGAACAGATTAATCCGAAAGAAGGATATGAAATTAACGCAACGTACGGTGATCTTGGTCCTCGTATGTTAGAGATTGGTGTGATTGATCTTGAAAAATTTAAACAGGTATATGAAAGAAGTGGACAGCCTTTAACAAAAGAACAGCTTCAGATCTTAACCCAAGGAAGTGACAAGAAAATTAGAATTACAAAAGACAATGCTTATTTCTTGTTAAACTTCTTCTGGGCAGTGGGTCTTGCAAACCAAACAAAGATATTAACAGAGGGAGAGATAACCAAATATGGACAAGACCAATTGGGATATTTTGCCTCAACAGGGGGCTGGACCCTTGCTAAAGAAGATGCTATGAAGTATTATGCAAAATACAGACTTATTCCGCTTACAGAAGAGCAAGAGAAACTGGTTGAGAAGGTGGCTTCTAATATTTACAGACCTTGTTGTAACAATCCTACATCGTTTCCTGACTGTAATCATGGTATGGCGCTTTTGGCAGTATTAGAACTTATGGCAGCTAATGGAGCTTCAGAAGATGAGATGTATGAAGCAGCAAAATATTTTAATGCCTTCTGGTTCCCTCAAAGTTATTACGATCTTGCGGCTTACTTTAAACTCAAAGAAGGGAAAGACTATTCAGAGGTTGATGCAAAGCGAGTACTTAGTAAGGAGTTCTCTTCCGTTTCGGGCTGGCAAAGAATAAAGAACCAGGTTCAAGAGCTTCTTGGAGAACCAGCCCCATCATTGCAGGGGGGCGGTTGTGGAGTGTAATAATGCAAAAATATAAGATATTAAGAGCTCTAGAAAATGAAGATAAAACTCTCTTATCAGCTTCTAGCAATCCTCCTGCTTGCTGGGATAATTACAGGAGCCTTAGTATTATTTAAACCAAACGAAAAGAAGGGAACAACCCCATCTGCAGCTCCAAGTGAGGTTAGTAGTACTGTTCAGAATCAAGAGATTAAAGAGATTCAGGTAATAGCCCGACAGTGGCAGTTTGAGCCCTCTGAGATAAGGGTAAAAAGAGGAGAACGTGTTCGGCTACGTATCAAGAGTGTTGACGTAACCCATGGGTTTGCTCTTCCGGCTTATAATATTAACGTGGTGTTAACACCCGGAAAAGAGGAGACAGTAGAGTTTGTAGCAGATAAAAGCGGAGAGTTTGAGTTTGCATGTTCAGTACAATGTGGTGCCGGCCATGCAGGAATGAGAGGTAAGATAATAATAGAATAGGGCTATGCATAATCATAATAATCATAATTGTTGTCATCACGGAGAACACAATCATGATGAACATAAAGATCATAATCATCACGATCATCACAGTCACCACGATCATGAACATCACGAGACTCATGGACATCATGATCACGGGGGGCATGAACACCACGCTCACCATGGTGAGGCTATGATACGCGATTTCACGATTCGCACTGTTGTAGTATTGGTTACCCTAGTTTTGACCCTAGTTATACCTAATCAGACCTTGGTTACGCTTATTGGGTTTACTGGTTTAGGATATGGAGCCTGGCCGTTTGTGGTTAGCATGATAAACGAGATCAGAAGAAGATCAATAGGTATGATGACCCTAATAGGAATAGCGGTGGTTGCTTCAGCCATTTATAATGCCTTATTGGTATTTGGGGTAATTACAGGCACTCCAGTTTGGGTAGAGATTCTCTTACTAGTTGTTGCGATGCTTGTTGGGCATATCATAGAGATGAAAGCAGTTGGGGGAATGAGTGATGCGGTCGCTGAGCTTCTTAAACTTCTACCTAATAAAGCCACGGTCTTGAGAGGTAAAGATAAGACTGAAGAGGTTCATGTCCATGAGCTTAAACCTGGTGATGTAGTGATTGTCCGTTCCGGAGAGCGAGTGCCTGCTGATGGTATTGTGGTTGAAGGAGAAGCAGTTGCAGACATGTCGGCATTTACAGGAGAATCGGTTCCGGTCCCTATTAAGAAAGGAGAATCAGTATTGGCAGGAACATTATTGGTTGAGGGTTCATTACATGTGAAAATAAGTAAAAGTCCTGAGTCATTCTACCTTAAAGAGCTTGCTGATGTTTTAAGTAAGGTACGCTATGAGAAGGTTAGTTATTACCGTCTTGCAGACAAAGCATCGTTTTATCTTACTGTAGTGGCTTTGGTAGTAGCGATTTTGACCTTTATAGTTTGGAGTTTGATCTCATCGCCAGTTAAAGGGATAGAGTATGCATTAGCTGTATTAGTAATTGCATGTCCACACGCTTTGGGAGTGGCGATTCCTCTTGTGACCTCGCGTGCTGTTTATCTCTTAACTAAACATGGAATTATTATTAAAAATGTTTCGGTGTTTGAACGTCTAAGAGGGGTTGATAAGATCGCAATAGATAAGACTGGTACATTAACTTATGGAAACCTAGTGCTATCTGATGTTTATGTTTTAGACAAAAAGATGAAAAAAGAAAAGATCTTACAGCTTGTTGCTACTTTGGAGCTTTATAGTAATCATCCTATAGCTAAAGCTCTACGTAAATGGGCGCTTCCTGATCTTAAGGTTGATAAGCTTGAGGTGATGGTAGGGCGTGGTATGCAAGGGGTGGTTAATGGTAAACATGTACTTGCAGTAAGTATGGAGGAGTTTAGAAAACAGTTTAAAGGTAAATACTTAGATAAGGTTAAGATAGAAGGAAGTGTAGCGATCGGAGTTGCTATAGATGGCAAGCCCGTAGCTGTATTCACTTTTGAAGATAAACTGCGTGAAGATGCCCACAATTTAATGAAGGTTCTTAAGGAATTAAAGATTGATCCTGTTTTAATAAGCGGTGATCGTAAGGATGTAGTAGAAAAAATAGCGAAACAGTTAGGTATTAAAGAATATTATTCTGATGTTAAGCCTGACGATAAGGTCAAGATTGTAGAGAGTTTGCAAAAGAAAGGGCACAAGGTAATAATGATGGGAGATGGTATCAATGATGCAGCTTCTTTAGCTAAAGCTGATGTAGGTATCGCAGTAGCAACAGGAACAGATGTTACGAAAGCAAGTGCAGATGTGATAGTAACAGGTAATCTTGATACTTCTTTTAAGGTCCTATGGGAGCTTTCAAACCGAGCTTACCGTAAGATACGTCAAAACCTATTCTGGGCTTTTGGATATAACGTGATTACGATTCCAACGGCAGCAGGGGTATTTGCAGGACTTGGTTTAAGTTTGCCACCAGCCCTAGCAGCATTACTTATGGCAGTAAGTACAGTAATAGTGTCGGTTAACGCCCGTTTACTTAGGGAGCCAAGGGAGTAACTGCTTGGGTGTTTTAATAACCCAATCATGAAGTCCCTTGGCTCTTCGTACTCTAACACAGTCAAAAATCTGAAGGTAGTTTAGTACGTACTCTTTATCAAAAAATACGTCTTTGGTAGAGTATATGAAGGTAGTAGGTGTTTTGATATGATATTGAGATACGTTTTTAAAACCTTGTGGGATAGCTTTTATACTGAATGTTAAGAACTTTGAAAGTCCGATATGTTCAGATATGATCTTTTCATAGATATTAAGAATGACGGTTGCTACTGCTTTTTTAACAATAGGATCTTTTAGAGGATATTCTTTTAAGGAAAACAATCGGGAGATTATTCCATGAAGAAACAGAGAGATCGCACTGTCTTTTATAGGAAATCCAGCAGGATTTATAAGTACAAGAT
>WFTI01000013.1 GCA_015485585.1 Candidatus Dojkabacteria bacterium
AGAATAAACAAAGATCTTCTACCGAGTTTAGTAAACATAAGCTGAGCTGCTAAACCGGCATGCCCTGCTGTTCCTGCTCCGGTAAAAAAGAAGGTACTATCAGTCTTCTCTTGATCAGTATCTGTAAATATCTCTCTATACAACTGAAGATATAACGAGCTGTCTAGGTTAGCAAGACGTTGCAATACCTCAGGTTGTTCTAGTATCTCTTTATACATAAAATGTTTATGTGATCCTAAATGAGCCTTTGAAATTTGCATCTTTATCTGTTCAAAACGGAGATCGATCTTTTGCAGCTTACCTTCGGTGTTAACATAAAGATCTGCTTTAGGAATTCCAGCCTTAAAATATAAATGAAGCATATGGTTATCTTCTAAAGCATAGATTTGGTTAGTAAACTGTAAGAGTCCGGGGATATCGGAGCTTAAGAGGAATCCCTGTTTCTCTTTTCCTATTACCAGGGGAGACCCTCTTCTGAAAGCATATAACTCTTTCTGTTTAGGGAAAAACACTATAACAGTATTAAATCCCTTCAGAGTCTCAAACGCTTTATAAGCTGACTCAATATTGAGCCGTTCACTAATCTCCTCAAAGAAATGAGCTATAACCTCGGTATCAGTTTCTGAACGAAACCTGTGTTTTCTAAATTCAAGCTCTCTCTTAAGGAGACTCCAGTTTTCCACTATTCCGTTGTGCACAACCACTACTTTGTCGTCACATGCAATGTGAGGATGGGCATTTGCTTTGGTTACACCTCCATGGGTTGCCCAACGAGTATGTCCAAGTGCTATAAATCCATCAAAATGCTCAAGGTAAGGAGGTACTTTATCTGGCAGTTTCCCTACAGTTTTATAAAGACGGCTCTTTTTATTATCAGCAAATACATAGATTCCCCAACTATCGTATCCTCTGTATTCAAGTGATTTAAGCCCTGAAAATATCTTTTTTCCAAGATCTTTAGTGTATCTGCCGAAATACACAAAAATACCACACATTATTGCATAATTCTAACATATGCAAACAATACTTCCTAAAAAAACGAACCTTAGGTTAACCTTACTAGGAGGCCAGACATTTATAGCAAAAAATCTAAGTAACAATAAATATTTAGTCACATTAACAGATGGAATAATAAAAATCTCAAGAAACTCCGTCAAGATCTACGGTGATATAACCCCTAAAAAAGCGTACCGATTTCTAGGTTTACATCACAACTACGACAAAATCCACGAAAAACTAGTAAGGGCTGAACCAAGGTTAGAAGAGATCATCCAACATACAGGTACCATATTACTTCTTCAGCAAGAGTTTTTACCTACAGTTATAAGCTTTATTCTCTCGGCCAACAATAATATAAAACGTATACGAAAAACCGTGGGTTTGATCATTAAAAAATGGGGTAAACCCATTAAAGTTAATAACACCCTCAAAGATAGATATCTACTTTTCCCTGATATAGACACTCTTTATTCTCTTGATGAGAAAGATCTTTATAACATAGGGGCTGGGTATCGTGCCTCTTATATTATCAGTACCATAAAACTTTTAAAATCTAGTGAACTCTACACAACTTTAAAAGAGATGTCTTCTGAGAAGTTATATAGTGAAGGTTTTAAGTTGCTTCAACAGTTACCTGGAGTTGGTCCTAAAATAGCCGATTGTATTCTTACCTTTGCTCTTGGGGTTACCTATACCACGCCTATTGATATATGGGCAAAACGTTATCTTGCGGTGTATTTCAATCTTGCTGAAAACAAGTCTTACACTTATTATCGGAATTTCCTAACAGATCGTTTCGGGGAACTTACTGCGTTTGCAGGACAGTATCTTTTTGAGTATATAAGACTCCTTAAAACAAAAGAGAATAAATCGTACTAAAATAGAATGCCTGCTTTGCCGAGTAATGGAGATAAAACTACTATATAAGAAGTTTCCCTATAATATAGTACTAAAATGACATATCGTTTTGTTTTTGTTATAGGTGGAGTTATATCAGGCCTAGGAAAAGGGATCTTCACTGCCTCACTTTCAAAAACCCTACAACTTGCTGGATATTCGGTAAATCCCATCAAGATTGATCCTTATCTTAACGTGGATGCTGGTACCATGCGCCCTACGGAACATGGTGAGGTTTGGGTAACCTATGATGGAGGTGAAATAGATCAAGATCTTGGCACCTACGAACGTTTCTTAGGAATCAAGTTTAGCAAAGAAAATAATCTAACTAGCGGAAAGATCCTTTGGAAAGTAATCAACGATGAACGCCACGGTAGATATCTAGGGAAAACCGTACAGTATATCCCTCATGTTCTTGACGCTATTGAAGATTACCTTGTAAAGCTTGCCCAAAAAAGCAAAGCAGACATAAACCTCGTAGAGGTCGGAGGAACCGTAGGAGACTATGAAATAGGCCTTTTTTTACATACAGTAGTTCGCATGATGCGTAAATACCAATGTGCCGTAATATTTATGGGGTATCTACTTTATCCTCCTCATATAAGAGAACTTAAAACTAAGCCACTTCAGCATTCGTTATCAGCCTTATTCTCTTACGGTATATACCCTGATATTTTGGTAGTAAGAACCCCTTCGACACTTGATACCCCAAGACTTGAAAAGATCACTAAGTTTAGCGGTTTACCTAAAGAGAAGATCTTTGCTTTGCCAGATATAGATAACATCTATAAGATTCCTCTTAATATCATAAAACACAAAGGAGTTATAAAGACCCTTGAAGATAGTCTCGGAATAAAGATTGAAAAACGGCTTAATTTGCTACCAAAGTTAAAAGAATACGCGACATTTATTAAAGAGATAGAACGCCTTGAGAAAAATCAAAACAAGATAGGTATCGGAATCGTTGGAAAATATTTCGGAACTGGTGACTATGTCCTTACAGATAGTTATATATCCGTAATTGAAAGTATCAAATTTGCCTCATGGCAAGCAAAACAGCCTGTAGATATTCGATGGATAGATTCAACCACAATAGATGAGAACACCCAAGACGAAGAGTTAAAGAACCGATTTCAAGATATTAAGGCTATCATAGTGCCAGGAGGTTTCGGATCAACCGGCGTTTCAGGTAAACTGCGCACTATAAGGTTTGCGCGTGAAAACAAAATACCGTATCTTGGACTATGTTACGGAATGCAGCTTGCCATAGTGGAGTTTGCCCGCAACGTGCTCGGTCTAAAAAACGCAAACACAACCGAGATCGATAAAGATACTCCCCACCCTGTGATAGATATTCTTCCTGAGCAGAAAAACATCTTAGAGGGCAAAAGATACGGAGCAAGTATGCGCCTAGGAGAATACAAGGCTTATGTATTGCCAAACTCACTAGTCTTTAAACTTTATAAAGCCCGCAATAGGTTATTAAAAGACAAAAAAGGATACTATGTTATCGAAAGGCACCGCCATAGATATGAGGTAAATCCCGAATACCACGAAATTCTTCAGCAAAAAGGCTTAATATTCTCAGGAGTCTCTGAAGATAAACGTTTGGTAGAGTTTATTGAATTAGATCAGAAAATTCATCCTTTTTTTGTTGCAACCCAGGCGCACCCTGAATTTACAAGCTATCTTCAAGACCCTAATCCGATGTTTTGGGGACTTATAAAGAGTGCTAGTTCATAAGTAGAACCCCGATAAAAACAAGCACAGCCCCTAAAATCGCCTGCCAAGTAAGCGGTTCTTTAAGTAGTATCCAGGCTAAAAACACCAAAAATATAATACTTGCCCGATCTATTGCATAAACCCCCTTCACAGAGGGGGCAAATTTTAAAGCTATAAAATAAAAAAGCCAAGATAAGGCTCCGAACAAGGCAGATAACGCTACAAACAGCCAATCGCGACTTGTAAAAATAGCGGTATTTTTAAGGTCTCCTTTAAACAAAGAAACAGTAAGGAGCAAAAGAGCCATTATAACAGCCCTTACAGTTGTGAGTAATACCGCATCTACCCCTCTTAGAGCAAGCTTTGCCACAATTGTAACAAGAGCAGCAAAAACAGCAGACAAAAGTGCAAAAAAGATGTACATAGGTATATTATAATGAATCATATGAAACAAAAGTTAAAACCTCAGATTCTTCGCAAGTTAACCTATAAAGAAGCCGAGCTACTAAAAAATAAAAGGGATACGTTTCCGATATATCTCGTTCTAGATAACGTGTATGATACCTTTAATACAGGAGCATTATTTCGGCTAGCCGATGCAACAGGGGTCAAGGAGATTATTCTCTGTGGAATGACAGAAACCCCTCCTAATAAAAAACTAGCCCAATCATCTATCGGTTTAGATAAGATTGTCCCATGGAGGTATTTTCGTAACATCTCTGAGGCTATTGATTACCTTAAAAAACAGAACTGTTATATTGTTTCTCTAGAACAAGATAAAAGAGCAAGACAGTACAATCATGTAAATTATAAGATTCCCCTAGCAGTTATAGTCGGAAATGAAACATATGGAGTATCTGAAGAGGCACTTGCAAACTCAGACATTATTGTACAGATACCAATGTACGGGTATAACACATCGCTCAATGTAGCAGTAGCTACAGGCATACTGCTTTATACTGTCTTAGATCAGATAATTACTAAACAATGAGAAAAATCTATATATTTTATACTTCAGAGGATCTAAAAGAAAGGTTAATTCAAAGATTAGCTGAAATTAGAGAAAAATACGAACTGCTGTGTACTCCTTTTGACAAGCTCAAACCCGACGACATATCGATTGCTGATGAAAGATCAAATACCATTATTATCGAGATAAACAAAGACACTATAATCAGAGCCTTAAGCTTATATCTTTTCTTTAAATTAACTGGAAACCGGGTATTTCTGGTAGAAAAAACTACTCATATTTTTAGCAAAACTCTCAAGAAACGGATAAAAAACTACCTGAAAGTAAAAGAGTTAAACACTAAGAAACTTATAAAGCTTCTAAAAAAACCAACAACTAAAGATTCTCTACTTGAGATGGGATTTAAGATAGGTTACATAGAGATAGGAACAAACCCATCTGAGAAGCTAGCTTATTACAAAAGTTTGTCAGAGAAGAAAGACAAACCCACCATTTTTTTCTTTCACGGAATTACAGCGCAAACAACCACCTATATGCGTTTGCTTAATCTCTTGACGAAACACTACAATGTAATCGGAGTAGACCTCCCTTATCACGGTTTAAGCTTTAATCCCACAAAACTTCAAACTTATGATGAGTTTGCATATCTTGTTTTTAAAGGGGTGGTAAGGTTAATGATAAAGCATAAGATAAAAAGTAAGAAGGTTATTTTGATGGGCCACTCCACCGGAGGTGGAGTGGCCCTTTACCTAACCCACCTTTTCGAAAAACACGGTTTCTATCCGTATCATCTTGTACTTATAAATCCTGCTGGATTTCCTATAAAAGACAGTGCGATCTCTCTGTTTCTTCATGGAATAATCTCCCGATTGTTTTCCTTAAAAGAATATCCTCTAAAAGATCCCATTGTTAAAAAAGCAGTAGCAACCGTCATTCTTAATATCTATGAAAAGATCATATCTGAACATATCGGACTTTCAAAGTTCTTAACATTCAGTATAAAAGCTATCCCACAAGGTTTAAAAAACGTCTCTCAATATCATATCAAAATACCGACTACCTTCATATACTCTACCAAAGACGTATTTTTTGATAAAGAGTACGTACTAAACTACCTTCAAATTTTTGAATGTGTTAGAGTACGAAAAGCCAAGGGACTTCATGATTGGGTTATCAAAACCCCCAAGCAATTATTCCCTTGGCTCCCGAAGTAAACGAGCATTAACAGACACTATTACGGTACTTACTGCCATAAGTAATGCTGCTAGGGCTGGTGGTAAACTTAAACCAAGTCCTGCAAATACTCCTGCTGCCGTTGGAATCGTAATCACGTTATATCCAAAAGCCCAGAATAGGTTTTGACGTATCTTACGGTAAGCTCGGTTTGAAAGCTCCCATAGGACCTTAAAAGAAGTATCAAGATTACCTGTTACTAT
>WFTI01000014.1 GCA_015485585.1 Candidatus Dojkabacteria bacterium
GTATATAATCGTATATGCAAAAAGATGAGAAAAAAGCTCAACAAGCAATAGAAACTGCCATCAAGATGGTTGAAAAAAGGTTTGGGCCAGGTACTATAATGCGGCTTGGAGCAAAACAAACCATAAAGGTAGATGTGGTTCCCACAGGAGCCCTGTCACTTGATGTAGCACTCGGAATAGGAGGACTACCTCGAGGAAGGGTGGTTGAAATCTATGGTCCTGAGGCTTCAGGAAAAACCACCCTAGCCCTCCATGTAATAGCCGAAGCGCAAAAACAAGGATTAGCTGTAGCATTCATCGATGCTGAACATGCCCTTGACCCTCAATACGCCAAACGGCTTGGGGTGAACATTAAAGATCTTTATATCTCACAACCTGACTTTGGAGAACAAGCCCTAGAGGTGGTTGAGACCTTAACCCGTTCTGGTGCCTTCGGGGTTATTGTAATAGACTCGGTTGCTGCGTTAGTTCCACGTGCTGAGGTTGAAGGGGAGATGGGAAATATGCAGATGGGGCTTCAAGCCCGTCTAATGAGCCAGGCCCTTCGTAAGATAACTCCAATAGCTGGGAAAACTAACACTATGATTATTTTTCTTAACCAGATACGGCTTGATCTAAGCGTTAAGTTCGGAAATCCCGAAACAACAACCGGTGGAAAAGCTTTAAAATTCTACTCAAGTGTACGTCTTGAAATAAGAAGAAAAGAAGCTATTCGTAACGAAGATGGCGAAGTTATAGGCCACTATAGAGAGGTAAAGGTGGTTAAAAACAAACTTGCTCCTCCTTTTAGAACAGCAACATTTGCCCTATACTTTAACGATGGTATAGACCGTATATCAGCCCTAATAGAAGGAGCCCTAAAGATGAAAATCCTTGAACGTAAAGGAAACTGGTATCAATACGAAGGTAAAAATCTAGCACAAGGTATCTCAAATTTAACGAAACTCCTAAAGGAAAAACCAGGGCTTGCTGAAGAGATCGAACAAAAAACCCGCAAAGTATTACTAGGATAAAATCACAGATATGCTCCACACAATAAGTACAAACCCCTATTTTATAAAGCTTCTTCAAAGTTATGGTATTAAGTCACCAGAGGATTACAGGTTGTTTGACCCTCCTTCTTTGCTTCCCCCTGAGAGCATATATGATATAGAGAACGCAAGTGCCCTAATTTTAAAAGCTATCAAAAAGAAACACAAGATATTAATCTACGGTGACTATGATGCAGATGGAATATTATCGTCATATATCCTTTACGACTTCTTATCTAACAAGATAGGATATAAAAATATTGCGATACATCTTCCAAGTCGATTCAAAGAAGGATATGGTTTGACCGAAAAAGCTCTAGAAGTTATCTTAAAACAATCCCCAAACCTGCTTATCACTGTGGATACCGGTATCACCTTCTATGAAACTATTGACAAGATAAGAAAAAGAAAAATAGATGTCATAGTAGTTGACCATCATAGTCTTCCTGCTAAGCTTCCGCCTGCGAATGTTATAGTTCACCCTCAACATCCAAAGAGTAAAACACCATACAAACAGACATCGGCAACATCAGTAGCATATAGGTTGCTTATAAAACTTGCCAAACTTTTCTCCATCAATAAAACTGAAGACTACCTTGATCTTGTGGGTTTAAGCTTAGTAACAGATGTTATGCCGATAACCGGAGAAAATCGTTATCTGATTAAGAAAACCTTAAACAAGATGAAACATACCCCACATCCAAAACTTGCGACTATTATGAAACAGGCAGGTTATACTAAAACCGATCTTTTTCTTCTAGGAAACATAATAGGACCAAGATTTAATGCCCCTGGGAGGTTAGAGACTCCGATCGATACTCTAAATTACCTTTTAGAAGACGAAAAAAACAGTGAAGAACTTGCAAAGGTGCTTGACCAGAAAAACACTAAAAGGCAACAGCTAACCCTAAAATATGTAAAGATAGCATCTGAAAACATAAAAGTAATCCAAAATCAGATAGTGATCTCTATAGTAAAAGATCTCCCAGAGGGGATCGCAGGACTTATCGCCTCAAAACTTGTTGAACTGTTCCAAAAACCCGTTTTAGTCTTTGCTCAAAACGGAAAGTTTATAAAAGGTTCAGCTCGTAGTACCGCTTCTTTTAATATAATCGCATTTCTTGAGACACTAAGAGATTACTTTGAAGAATTAGGAGGACACCCCCAAGCAGCAGGCTATACAATCTCTGATACAGCCTTGAAAAAACTAATAGATTTCTTAGAGAAGAACACCATAGAATGGAATAAATTTGAAATAAAAACCGAAACCGCCCCTTTAAAAGTTACCCCCGATGAACTAGGAGATCTGCTTTTTGAAGCGATTGAGGTACTAAAACCCTATGGACCGGGTTTTGAATATCCTAGATTAGAAGTAACAGTAAAAACTCCTCTTGAAATCTATTACGATAAGAATAACTCCCACACTTTTATAAGACTTAATAACAAAGTAAAAGGTGTAATATGGAATAAGATTATCGCCCCACCCTCACAGTATCCGTTTACTCTTACGGGAAAATTAAAACGGTCGTTATTTAACGGGTCTTTGTCGTATCTTTTTGTGGTCGATAAGATAGGTTCGGGTGATTCCTAAAGCTAATGAATGATATCCTAGCATCTCTCCGAGTTCTCTTACTATATATCTGACATATGTTCCTTTTCCTACCTCAAGATATATCCTACTAAACCCAACCTTAAGATGCGGATATCTTTTACACATCTTTATATGCTCATTACACTGGGAGACTAACTTTTTAAAAAGACTTACCTGTACTCCCCGTCCTTTTATCGGAAGCTTTAAGTACCATCTTAGATTTTCTTCTAAAACGGTCTTTACATTCGTGATAATCCTTATTATCTCTTCTATCCCAACGATACGATGCTCTATTAAATCAAAGTTGTATACCCTGTTAGGTTTTAGCTTTTCGGTATTCTCAGTAGTATAAAGCGGTTTTCCACTAGACTTTAAAGCACTGTATTTACCGATATAGATAGTTTGCTTAGCTTTAACGACTTTTAGAGCGCTTAATATATGTTCTGGTTCCATATTTAAACGGACATTCTGAAATCCTACAAGGGGAGTTTCAAGGTCAAAAGACTCTGAACCTATCCCCCATACAACCTTAACCTCATAGGCCTTATCTTGCTGTAACCAATATGTAAGTTGGGTGGTTGCAGTGTCTAAGCCTAATACTACCTCACCTGTTGCTAAGGGATCTAAGGTGCCACCATGCCCCACTTTTTGAGGTTTTAAAGCCTGTTTTACCAGATCAACTAAACTATAGGTGCTTAATCCGAGGGGTTTGTTTAATACGAAAAGCTTCTCAGAGATCCTTCTTTTGACCAATCTCTCTAACCATGAAGGGAGCCTTTTCATCTTCCCCTACCTTTCAGGTATCTTATTCCCCTCTTGAGTTCGTTTCAGATTCCCCATACTCTCAAATACTACTAACAAAGTATGAACAAACACATATACTGGCACTGCAAGAACACCACCGATTGGGCCAAACAGTCCTTGTCCCACCATTATAGCTAAGATGACAAAGAAAGGATGAATACCGATCACTGTGCTCATCACCTTTGGAACTAGAAATGAGTTCTCAAGCTGCTGAATAACCAGATATAACAATACTACCCAGATTCCCATCATAATACCGCCTTCCATTAAGCCTACAGCTAAAGCGGGTATAGCAGAGATGACTGGTCCAAAAGTAGGTATTACTTCAAGTAGTCCAGCGATGGTTGCAAGAGCAAAAGCGTATTTAACTCCTAATAATTTTAAACCAAGATATGTTATCACTCCTATTGCCAACATAAGGATCATCTGACCTTTAGCCCATTTTCCTAACTCTTCTTCTAATCTAAAAAATATAAAAAACAGTTTACGGCGAAGATGTTCTTGCTGGATAGGAAGAAGAATGCTTTCAACTATCTTTTCGCGATCTTGAAGAAGATACCAGCTGCTGAAAAACATAAGAAGAAGATAAGGCACAAAATCGAACAAAAACCTTGCGCTTCCCCACGTAACTTCAGCATTAATAAGCCGTGTTAAGAAAGATTGGAGCAAAGAATCAACATTTGCTTTAACATCACCCGGAAATATACGATCTAATACGCCTACCATATGTTCTACCCCCTGCCCGCTGAATTCTTGTAAGAAACGAACCGTTTCGTTAATAAATATAAAACCAGCCTGAAAGATTACTATTAAAAACACAAGATAAAAAAGTAAGAACATCAACGTATACCAGAATTTAATTGGAAGTCGGTGTCTCGTTAAATCATCAAGCTTATAAGAAACATTACGAAGAAGGGCAGAGATTAGAAAGCCAATAAACACCGTAACCACAACTCCACGAAGAATCCAAAGCAAATAAAGTATTAAAACTACCCCGATAAAGATAAGAAAATGCACAAGGGTAAACTGAACATCTAACCACCCTTCTTTACGAATACGACGGATCGTTCTGACCATAATGAACTTAGTCTAAAATGATCTTACCTATCTTAGTATCTCTCTGTTCTATGTAGTATAACAGTAATCCCAAAATTCCGAATAAAAGTGCAACAGTACCTATCGTGGTTTCAATAACCCCTGTAGGAGGAGGTGTACTGGTTGTTGTCTGCGAAGGAGTAGGCGAAGCCGTCGTGGTTGGCTCGGTGTTAGTAGGTAATGGTGTTACTTCACCTTGTCCTATTGTTAGGGTTAATTCACCTTGAATATTTACAATATTTAGATCAGGGGCATTAAAATCAAACACCGCAGTAGGATTATTAGCATCTAATGCATCCACGTATATACGGGTCTGACTCTCCTCAAGTGCTACAAAAGGGATTCTTAAGATCTCTACGCTTTCTCCTACAGGTAATGAGATCGGGTTACATCCATCTACAGCTAACTGATCTGCATACACAGAAACTACTCCTTTATCAGTATCGATGTATGTCTTATCTTCATCTAACGAAACTCCACAAAGAACCTCTTGGTTTACCTTAATGCTTTGTGCCTTTAACACATTACTATCGTAATGAATGTAAAGCTGTAAACTAGAGATAGAGAGTTCATTACTCCCAGAGTTTTTCAAACTGACAGCTATTTCAAATTCATCTCCTACATTGATCTGTTGGACTAAGCTTTCAAGAACTATATCTACTTTACTTTCTCCAAAGTCAACCTTACATATTGCACGAGGGGGCACTCCAGGGGCCATAAAATTGTAGTAAGCGCGTATCTTTCCTCCTGTCACTATTATTAAAAAGAACACAGGAGTTAAACAAAAAATCAGAACATTTTTAAACCTCATTATGACTATTATAATTGCTTATGTTTAATCTTGTAAACTTTATGCTTGAGACCTCCTTAAAATTTATAGCGATTGAACTCCTTTTTACACTCATTGGATGGACTTTTTTAAAACCCAATAATACCAAGGACGAATCTTTATTTATGTTTGTGAAGCAGATAGGAACATTAACATTTGCTGCAATTATATTTCTGTTAGGCTTAATCTCAGGAATTGACTGGCGAATAATCACCGTTTTTCTGGTTGTTATTTTTATCGGATCAACCTTTATCAACAAAGACAAATTGAAGGGGTTTATCCGTTTTGTTAGAAATAATCTATTTGTCATGGTCTTCTCTCTCATTATATTTCTTATCCTTACTCTTTTTAGGGTAAACAGTCCTATGTACAACAGTACTGAAAAACCGATGGACTTTGCATTTATTGCAAGCTTTACTAAACAATCTAAGATTCCTTTTGAAAATCCATGGCTTGCAGGTGCAATATTAAACTATTATTATCTTGGACAGTTTATCTTAGCAATCATTCTAGTATTAGCTAAAATTCCTGATTCTTATGGTTACAACCTTCTGATAGGGTGGGTAGGAGTTCTTATCTTACAAAGTGTTTATGCGCTTCTTAAATTTTTGGTTCCTAAAGATATTAAGAAAAAACGTATTTTATTGCTTCTTACTGCAACCGCGATTGTATTCGGAGGCAACATGTATGCGGCTATCAAGATCATTAAACGCGAAAAGTTCTTCTACCCTGAGCCCACCCGGGTGGTTGAGAACGCTATAAACGAATTTCCAGCGTATTCTATATTTTTGGGAGATCTTCATGCCCACTATATCGCGCTTGCTTTCTTCTTAATGGTAATTGTAGGACTTTATCTCTTAATCACAGATAAATACAAGAAAAGTTTCAAGACAAAGGTTTTTCCTATAGTTTTAGGGCTTGCCTACGGGGCGCTTCTTCTTACAAACTCATGGGACCTTATCCCAACAGCGGTATTCTCAACTCTTACATTCTTAAGCGGAATTATCAAAATAGTAACGGATAGAAACAACTTAAAAGAGGAGCTTAAAAAATACGCTCTCTTCCTCTTCACTACTGCCACCTTACTCTTTGGATTCAAACTTTTCTTTGTACCCCCTATTAAAGGATTTGGAATCACATTTAATAATGATCTAAAGTACCTTTTTCCGTTGTGGGGGCAATTCCTTACTGTTATTGGTGTAGCTTTACTGCTTCTGGCATTACTTTTCTTCAAATATAAGACACGTATAAAGATAGAACCGTTGCTAATTCTTACACTATCTACCGGCTTCTTAAACCTCTTTATTGCGAGTTTTTTCCATCCAAACAGTGTATTTGCTGGAACTCCAAGCTACAGGGCAAATACTGTGTTTAAGCTCTACTTTACCGCATGGCCACTTATCGGAGTAGGTGCTTTTGCGTTATTTTTTATTGTTTCAAATACAATAGAAAAACAAAGAAGTTCATACAAATTTATAAACGCGCTTTTCTTTGCTATATTTACTGCAACTTTGTTCCTTTACACTCCTAAGGCTTTTGTAGACTCTATAGCACCCAAAAACTTTGCCCTATTTAAACAGAAACTTTTTTCGCTCCCGTGGTCACTTGAAGGAGCAAGATATCTAGAAACTGAACTTGCAAAAAGTGAGTACATTATTCATCAAATCGTCTATAAGCTCTCCCAAGATCAACCCAAACGTATATTAGAACTTGTTAGATGGCATTCCTACAAAAAAGATATGGCACGAATATGCAGTTTTACTGGCAACATCTGTTTTTTGGGCTGGCCACTTCATAATATGCAATGGTATAGAACCCTTGTGAGTAAGGCATATCATTACCCTTCTGGATCTCCGATGACCATAGATATAACAAAAAGGCTAAATATGCTTCAAAGCTTTTATCTTAATCCTTCGGAAAAATTAGTCAGAACATACGATATAGATATAGTGATTCTTGGTATGCCTGAGATAACTTTTCAACTTGAAAACAGGGTAGATCCCTACAGTTGGATCTTAAAAATGCAAGGTATCTGTCCAAACTTTATCAGAATTGAAACAGAAGAGAGCTTTTATCCTTCTATGATATTTCTTTGTAAATGATCGAAGGTGTAACACCTTTTGGGTATTATCGTAAACAATGAGGCTACGAAACAAAAATGCCTCAGTGGTATAC
>WFTI01000015.1 GCA_015485585.1 Candidatus Dojkabacteria bacterium
CAAGCCTTTCTGC
This sequence comes from Candidatus Dojkabacteria bacterium, assembly GCA_015485585.1. Classification (GTDB taxonomy): domain Bacteria; phylum Patescibacteriota; class Dojkabacteria; genus S139-149. Next base: position 14 of record WFTI01000015.1, read on the forward strand.
AAATGAGGTGGATGAACTTCTTGGAGGAGACAGTGGACTTACCACACTGTAATTTATAATCCTTCATGCAAGTACTAGAGCTTAAAAAGATGGTAGAAACAGTTATTGATATCTTAAGAAAAGAAGAAGCGCCCTTATTTCTTCTTTACGGTGATCTGGGTGCAGGTAAAACCTATCTTGTAAAAAAAGTTGTAGAATCTTTAACCGGAGGACAAACCGCGGTAAGTCCCACTTTTACCCTTTTGCAGCTTTATAAAACCCCAATAGGAGAGATTGCTCACTTTGATCTTTATAGATTAAAAGAGAAAAAAGATCCGTTAGAGATCTTTGAGACATTGGGTATGGCCGATTTTATAGGTCATGTGCCGGTCTTTATCGAATGGCCACAGGTGGTTGAGGATATAGTGAGAAAGATTGTCCCCGAAACATATAAAATAGAGATATTTATTAAGAATGGAGGAGAAAGACGATATGTTTTTAGTAAATAGTCTGTTTATTCAAAACAGTATATACCCCTCTTTACTTGGAGTCTTGCCTTATAAAAACAAAGAATGGAGATTTTTTGAAACAAACCGAAACTTTAATGAGATCTTTGATAAGATTAGAGATGAGTTTGATCTTACCGCGTGTAACGAGATATTTTTCAATATAGGACCAGGAAGCTATACAGGTATACGTCAAACCATAGCGTCTGTGTTGGGTTTAGTTTTAGGTTACGTGGTAAAAGGTAAAGAAAATTTTAAGGCTTATCCGTTTACGAGTTTTAATCTGGTCCGATATGTAACAAATACCCCAAAAGCACCTCTATTTATTCAGGCGTTGCCACCTATTGAACGGCAAGGAACAAATATTCCTATAGAGGAGATAAAAGGTTTTGTTAATTATAAGGAGCAAGATCTATACATGTCTTTTCAAGAGTTTAGAAAGAAACATAGGGAAGGGGTTTTATATCTTTCAGAAAGGTACATATCAGATGTGGCTAATAGCTATATCTTAGCAACTCCACACGATATAAACGAAGAAACCCTTATGGGTTTTATAGAGCATATTAAAAACACTAGAAAGGGTATAGATAATCTCTCTGCTCTTACTAAAGTATCTGCCTTTTATATAAATCCGGTTAATATTACTATACCTAGAAGTGAGACTTAATAAAACTTGGTTACTTATTACATCAATTAGAGGAGGAGTTCGTGATCTCTATTTAAAAGGAATAAGCCCCATGCTTGGGTTGATAGAGGTAATTGTTAAAAACGCTAACGTGGGTAAAAGTAGACGTAAAGCTCAGCTTAGTAAGGGAACTTTATTGTCTGTCGTACTTTACAAACATAACAGGTTTTATCTTTCTGATTTTACCGTTAAAAAGAGGTTTTATACTAAGGCTTCTTCACTTTATCAGCTTCAGATAATCGAAGGTATTTTAAATCTTACCGAGGTGTTCTTTATTCATCCTAATATGCAGCTTTTTAAAATGCTTATCGATGTATTAGATGAAGTTCGTAATAATAAACGAGAAGAGTTTCGCGAAAAGTTACTTTTGCTTCTTACAGAATTTCACGCTTTTGATCTAAAGTTACTACGCTGTAACGTATGCCAGAAAACCTTTTTAGAAGGAGAGACCAATCTGCGTATTTCTTTATGTAAGGAGTGTCTTTTAAAAACCAACAGCAATTTTCAATACAGTTTTTTAATCGACCTTACTGATTATGAAGGAATAAGCAGATTTCTGCGTGATCTCTATCTCCTATATGTTGGAAACCTTGATTTTTCTGATAAGGTAGAATCTTTATTATGACAAGAATTTTAGGGATAGAAACTACATGTGATGAAACCTCTTTCGCAATAGTAGAAAACGGTAAAAAGGTCTTGTATGAGTTTACCCTTTCGCAAGCCAAAAAACACGAAAAGTACGGTGGAGTAGTACCAGAGCTTGCAGCAAGAGAGCATCTGTCTAATATAAAGAGTTTATTAAAAGAATTACATGATATGCTTGTTAAATATTCTGTTGATTATGTTGCAGTAGCTGCTGATATAGGTTTACCACCTGCGGTTAAGACAGGTGAGGCGTTTGCACGGGCACTAGCTTCATCGTTAGGCGTTAAGCTAATTGAGGTAAACCATGTAATTGCCCATGTTTGGGGGGTATGGTTAGATAAAAATATCAAGAAAAAACCAAGATTTCCTTTAATTGGAGTAGTATTATCAGGTGGACACAGTGTAATTTACGAGTTTACTTCTCCTGTCGAATATCGGGTATTGGGCAGTACCCTTGATGACGCGATCGGAGAGGTGTTTGACAAGGTGGCACGGGTTTTAGGGTTAGGATATCCCGGAGGTCCTTATATAGAAAAGAGAGCAAAAGAAGGAGACGAGTATGCTATCTCTTTACCTACACCGTTAAAAGATGACACTTCAGTTTCTATGAGCTTCTCAGGTCTTAAGACCGCTGTAATACGTACCTTTCAAAAATATAAAGAAAAAGTTGAGCCTATATATTATGACTTTTTTGTGTCGGATCTTTGTGCTTCATTTCAGAGGGTGGCTTTTGAACATGTGGCAGAACGAGTAGAACGGGCTGTTGAAATGACCGGAATCAAAACCGTAGTCATAGGAGGAGGCGTTAGTGCTAACCAACGGTTAATAGATATCCTTGCTAATCGGCTGGTGCCTAAGGATATAAAGCTGTATGTCCCACCTTTACAGTATACAGGTGATAACGCAAGTCTTATAGCCGGGTATGCTTATAACCTGATCTAGTTAGGTAAGATCAGTAATTTTCTGTTCATCTATATTTCCACAGTGTGGGCAAAGGTGTATGGGGGTAAAACCCTCGTATAGATAACCGCAAACTTCACATTTCCATCTGTATACAACATCATAGCTTGGAAAAAACTGCCACAGTTTTTTAATTTTTTCTCTAAACACCTCATGTTGGATCAATTTAAAATAGGAATCTTCTACACTAAGTCCTGACGTATCAAGTACAATATCGTTATAAAGTGAAGGCTTATCTAGTTCGATCTGGTAAAGCTTAAAATATTGTTCTGCTTCAAGTTTATCTCTTTCTAGAAGAATTTTAGCAATCTCATCTTCTGGGAGGGTGGTTTTAGGATTTTTAATTCTAAACCTTTTTACCCTGTCGGTTATATCTGCGGTAATCCATATTTTCAAAATAACAGGAAGCTTCTCTTTAGTAGCCAAAGCTGAGGCTATTCTACCTTCAATACAGGTTGGGTTCTTTGCATTCTTGATAATCTCTATGGTTTCTTGATCGATCTTTTGGTTAAGTTTTGGGTTCTTTTTAAGAAATTCAGCAAGATCTTTGTACATCTTCTCAAACATGCCGTTTTTAATGTCTTCTTTGGTGCATATTCCTTCTTTTACACAAAGTGAACGAATTATCTCTCCTACCGAATAAAAGGTAAGGTCTAAGGCTTGACTTAGTTTACGCGCAAGGGTAGTACTCCCTGTAGAACCAAGACCACCTAAGATGATTACAGGTAAGAGGTCCATATAAGATGTTATCATAAAGGTATGTATAGTGGTTTAAGAGGAATAAGTTTATTAAATCGGCGGCAGAAACAGTCAAGAATCTCATCCGACACAGGATTCACATTAAAACTGTGGATTATAGGTCTTCCCCTCCTATGGACAGTGGTTGGCCTGATAGAGGTTTTCTCAGCAAGCCGTTTTAGGGCTGAAGAATTAAGGGGAGATCCCACATATTTTTTCCAACTTGATCTCGTTTGGAGAATTTTAGGAATTATTATATTTTTCTTAGTCTCGAGGGTCTCACTTGATACCCTAAAAAGACTTGCAAGACCTTTATATCTTTTAAATATTGTATTGTTGGTGTTAGTTCTATTTACCGACCCTATAAATGGTGCAAGAAGGTGGTTTTCTTTAGGTCCTATAAATATTCATCCTTTAGAGATCTTAAAGTTTACTATTGTGGTAGTGTTAGGATTACAGATTGAGGAGATCTTTCGAAAGGGGTGCTCAAATTATAAAGAACACCTTCATCAGCATCTGAAAAAGTTAGGATATACTGTTATTTTTCCAGTCTTACTTGTTGTCTTACAGCCTGATCTAAGCGGAGCAGGAATAATCGTGCTTATATCTTTTCTGATGTATCTTTTCCTTGCTTCTGATAGATATAAGATTAAGGATCTTTTTTATGCAGTGTTTCTAGGGGGCCTTTTATCGGTGCTCCTTGTGGCTCTGGTTCCATACAGATTACAACGGTTTAAAGTGTACCTTAATCTACTTTTTAAAGGACAGGTGGTGGATATATTCGGAGCAGGTAATCAGATATATCATATTTTAATAGGAATCTCACGTGGAGGCCTTTGGGGAGTAGGGCTTGGACAATCTCGCCAGCAAGCAGGTTATCTAGTAGAAACCACTGCGTTTACTGATTCAATCTCAGCTGTAATCTTTGAAGAATTCGGCTTTATCCTAGGGGGCTTGTTTGTATTTTCTTATTTTTACTGGTATAGAAAGATATTACAACTTTTGAATTCTTTGCAAACTGATAGGTTTACTCATAATATTTTGTTTGGTCTGGCTACTTTGATTGTTCTTCAGGCTTGGATTCATTTTGCGGTCAACCTTGCACTCTTACCCATAACCGGGGTTACCTTACCATTTGTAAGTTATGGCGGATCGTCGTTAATAATAAACTTCGTAATGTTGGGGGTGATAAAACGCGCACTTGATGAGAAGATTAAGGCTCTACTTTAATATGTTTTCCTCGTTTTACTTTGATAGATGGAGATTTCTTAGATTTATTAGAAGTTTTAGTAGTTGAAGTTTTTTTGGTTTGTTGAGTTTTGGTTTTTCCCGAGTTTTTTTCGCCTGTTTTTTTCTTATCCTTATCAAAGATATCAGGCTTTAGTTGTAATAAACGGGCAAGGGGCTCTTCTTGCGTTTTTCTTTTGATTTTTCTACGGATAAGACCAAAAAGTGTAAGAAGCACTAATCCGCTTAATGCGCTTATTCCCCCCCAGAGATACGTTGGATTCGCTTTAAGACTTTGAACTGTTGTTGTGAGTTTTTCTTTTAGATCTATGTTTTCGTTCGATGGGTTTGAATCTTGTACAACAGAAGAAGGCTCATCACCACTTAGCTTATACTGAAGGGTAATGGTTTCATAGTTTTTGCTGATTAATCCGTCTTTATAGGTATAGACTAGAATATTGTATTCTCCCAACACGGTAGAGTCTAATATAAAGCTCCACCTTCCTTCATTATCTACATCAACAAGGTAGCTTTTGGTACTATTGACAATAATTAATACCTGCGCATTAGGAAGGGCTGTCCCCTCTATTTTTAACGGCTCAGGTTTTATAAAAAGGGTCTTTTGGGTATTTATAATCGGCCCAGGAGGTACTACTACAAACTCTATTACAACAGAGCGGGGAATCCCTTTATCATTAGTATATTCGAATCTTAAAGTATGTTTCCCAAGTTGTAGCGTAGGAAGCGTTAAAGGAGACTTAACGGTATCTAACGGTGTATCATCAAGGGTTATCTTCAACTCTTTTGAAGAAGGAACAACAAAGGTAAGTACAGGGGTAATATCGTCGGTAATAGTTTCAAAGTTAAGTTTTAATTCCTTTTGAAGGATTTCAAGCCCTGAGACCGCTTGGGTTACTGTAGCAGTTGGTGTGGGGGTTTGTGCCATCACATTAGTTATTGGGAGAATAAAAACCCCTATAAAAACTAGCGTTAATATGATTCTTCTAACTAGTTGCATATCATTATTATATGCTAAACTCAAGTATGAGTATACGCCGATTGCTAGCCGTTATTGTAAGTCTCGTTTCTTTGGTAGTATTTTGGGGGTATCTATTTTTTGTCCTTTTTCTAGGAGCCATATATGTTCTAGACTACTCTTTAATCAAAGAGGCGGGTTATTTTACAGTTTCTTTTTTTACAACTGTTTACTTTATTGTGCTTGTTTTCTTTATAGTTTTTTTCTTGTTTATTTTCTTCGTTTTGTGGCATAGGGGGAGTTTAGGGATGTGGATACTAGGGTTAGAGTATTCTCCCTCTGATGTTAAGCGAATCGTTGCTCGTTATACAGTGGGTATATGGTTAGACATTATATTTCTTCCGATTACTTTTTTGTTTTTCCTTCTAAACAAACCCACCTTTGGAGAAAGGTTTGCCGATACATCTACCGTTGGATCGCCGTGGAATAAAGCTTTGATCTTGCGTGCGTTTTTATGGAGCTTGTTCTTTATCTTAAGTGCGGTTATCTTTGGTCTTCTGCGCCTTCCTTATACAGTTGGGGCATTATTAGATCAGACCGAGGTAAGAGAGTATATTTTTGATACTTTTGTGAGCAATAACACAAGGTTACTTGAGATATTTTACAAAAATATAGGACTTGTTAGTTCAAAAGAGCTATGTATCTACTCACTTTACCGCTCTAATGCCAAAGGGATTAGTACATATTGCACTGATCTGTTACTACAGTCTGATTCTTATCTTAACGAGAAAACATATCTTTCGCTAATCGAATGGAGCCTCTCACATAATGATTATGCTTTATTAAAAACAGTTTTTGATCGGATTGTTCAAGATACAAAGATTATGGGGTTTGACAAAAGGTTCCAGATTTATCTTTTATTAGAGAATCTTGATGAAGACTCTTTAGATTTTAAGGAGAAAAGGGTAGTTAAAGATCTAAAAAATACCATTTATTCTCAACTTTACGGGCACGTTCTTTCGGTTACCTCTTTAGAACAGTGGATTAAAGAGTTTATAAGGCATCTTGCTGATAAAAAACAATATGACGAAGTTTTAAGTTTATTACACCATTTTGAAGAAGTAATTGAAGATAAAGACTCCCTAGCCTGGGTTTATTTTACGTTAGGAGAGGTGTATTTTTATAAAAAGCAGTATAGAGATGCTCGAAAGTATTTCAAAAAAGCCATTAATTTAGATGAAGCCTACAGTGATAAGGTAAAATTATACATAAGATAGCTAAATAGCGCGGTGGTGGCGGAACTGGTAGACGCGCTGGCTTCAGGAGCCAGTGCCCTTTTGCGGGCGTGTGGGTTCGAATCCCACCCACCGCAGGTAAAATACTAATAGAGGCGACGTGGCCGAGTGGTCTAAGGCAGCGGTCTGCAAAACCGCTTTTCGCGGGTTCGAATCCCGCCGTCGCCTTATGAGGAAATAAGATAAAAACAAGGAAGATGATTAAACACTTATATCGGTTTCTTTTTTGGCTTCTTACGAGTGCTTTGGGGATTGTAGCTATAAATTCTATTTATCCCGTGTTCGTAATCAGCAGTTTAACGTATTATGTGTTGTTTGTAATAAGCGTGGCTTTAGTCTTGGGTTTCATAAGTCCTTTTTTACTTGAATTTTTAACTTTACGTAAACACATTTATAACCTAGTATTATCGTCAACTTTACTATTTTGGTTAACTGTTTGGCTTTTTAATGACTTTTTACCTCATTTTAGACTAATCGAAGCGGTTTTTTATAAACCTGTTCTTTTTGGAGGTATACTAAGTGGTATAGCTCAGGGGTTATATAAGATAGCTAAAAACATCTAAAAATGCAGAGTTTTTTCTACATTATAGAGATCATTCTGTCTCTGGTAGGGATAGGAGTTATTCTCATGCAACAACATTCAGAAGAGGGGAGCTCTTTCTTAGCCTCAAGTACGCAAACCTTTAAATTACAGACAACCCGAGATAAGGTGCTTTTCATCTTGACACTTGTGATTATATTTATGTTTATAGGGGTTCTAATATTACATAAAAGAGTTGTTTCATAAATGATCTTTGCGAAACTAAGAAGTTTTTTAGAGGGGTATCCAGATAGCATTATACGTTGGTGGAAAGATCTTTCCAGCCGCGAGCGTAGGGTAATCTTCCTTTTTTTAGGATTGTCTCTAGTTCTAGGATACTGGATGATTCTTCAAACCGGAGTGTTCTCCGCATACATATTAAAACAGGAAAAAGAGAACAAAACTATTCTTATTGAAGGGGTAAAGGCACCTCTTTATTCTTTTCATCCTATCATGCTAAATGTTACCCAGACCGATAAGGATGTAAAGTATCTTCTTTACAGAAAGCTTGTAGAGGTCTCTCCTGAAGGGCAGATTGTTCCTGATCTGGCAAGGGCATGGGCATTATCAGACAATAAAAAAGAGCTCACGGTATATCTTAAACGTGATAGTAAGTGGCACAATGGGGATTTTATAACTGCAGATGATGTGGTCTTTACTTTCGAATTTATTAAAAAATATTACCCAGAAAGCTCTACCGGGAAATTCTTACAAGAGGTCACTATTGAAAAAGTCGATGATACCACTGTCCGATTTGTTCTTAAAAATCCTACCCCTAATATATGGGAGTATCTGGATGTACCCATAATGTCTGTTCAGAGGTATAGTCAGTTTACTGCAGATCAGCTGTTATACGATGGTTTTTTGTATACCCCTCAGACTAATGGACGATATACCCTTGCAGATCTAACCACCTCTTATGTTGTTTTACAGAAGTCTAAAAACTTTAAAAACAGTACCGGTTTCTCTGAGATAAAACTTGTTTTTTCAGGGGATAATACCTGGGAGGCTTTAATCGGAAAGAAGATCTACTCCTTAGCAGGAATCTCTTTTGAAGAGGCTGAAAGGTTATCATCGGTGGAAGGGATAAAGATTACGCCGTTTATTAAACTTTATAATATCATCGGTATTTTTATAAACTCTAAGAGTAAGAACCCTTTAATCCAGCACAGAGGATTTCGTTATTTTCTCTATCAAGCATTCGATCGTGAGACTTTGGCTTCGCGTTTTTTAGCAAAACCTGCCTACAGTGTATACCCTGATATTAGTAATTATTATCATGAAGAGTTGGTGAAACGTTTTCTTACTACAAAGATAAAATTAGACGAGGTCTTAAAAGAGGTTCCTTTAACGAAAAATCAAAATTGTAAAGAAATTAATAAAAATGAGTGTTTTATTATTACCGTAACATATCCGAACGTCTCTCCTTATCCGTATATTTACTCTCTCTTACAAGAAAAGCTTAAACCTCACAATATTGTGGTAAAAGCAAGACCCGTTTCGGTACAGAGGTTACATTCTGAGGTCTTACCATTACGCGATTACGAGATTTTATTACTTGAGCTTATGACTAATGTTGACCCTGATCAGTATAGTCTTTGGCATTCAAGCCAAAAAGATTATCCGGGTCTAAATATTACTCAGCTTGAATCAAGACGGTTAGATAGGGTATTGTTGAGAGGAAGGTTAGTAACATCACCAAGTGAGCGTGTGAAAGAATATCTTAGAATGCAGGAACTTCTATTTGAGTATATGTATTTTATTCCTTTAATACATCCTTCGTATCTATATGCTTACTGGGAAGATAAGGTAAAGATAAAAGAAGGACAACACTTTATTGTGGATCCTGCCCAAAGATTTAGGCTGATAGTACCTGCCGGGAGCGGGAGTCGAACCCGCACGGGGTTTTAAGCCCCACCGGATTTTAAGTCCGGCGCGTCTACCAGTTCCGCCATCCCGGCTCGGTTAGATAAGCATTGCGGCAGACGCGACTTACGGAGTCTAAAGATTATATCATCTATGCTCTTGTTACGGTAAGTTTATTATCTTTTATGGACAGTTTTATTTTGTCTCCTTCTTTAATATCCTCTTTTAGGATAAGCTTGGCAAGCTCTGCTTCTATCTCGCGTTGAATAAGCCGTTTCATTGGGCGGGCTCCAAACTCAGGGTCGTATGCGTTCTCAACAATGTAATCTATAACGCTTTCATCAAATTCCACAGTAATGTTTTGAGCGTTAAGCATTCGTTTTACTCTATCAAGCATAAGTTTAGCAATCGCCTTAAGATGTTCTTTATTAAGAGGATGGAACACAATGATCTCGTCTATACGGTTTAAGAATTCAGGTCTAAAGCTCTGCTTAAGCTCACTTAATATTTCATTTTTAAGTTTCTCCCATTCTTCTTGTGTCGGGTTAGGATTTTCATCAATAAAATCTAATATTTTGCGGGCTCCGAAGTTGCTGGTTGCTATTATAATTGTGTTTTTAAAGTCTACAGTTCTTCCTTTGGCGTCAGTTAGTCTTCCTTCATCTAGGATCTGAAGTAGTATATTTAACACATCTGGGTGGGCTTTTTCTATCTCGTCAAGAAGGATGAGAGAGTAGGGTTGACGTCTTACTCTTTCGGTAAGCTGTCCACCTTCTTCATATCCTACATACCCTGGAGGTGAACCGATAAGTTTCGCTACACTGTGTTTTTCCATATATTCTGACATATCGAGTCTTATAACGGCTTTTTCATCACCAAACACATACTCAGCTAGTGCCTTGGCAAGCTCAGTTTTCCCTACCCCTGTGGGACCTAAAAACATAAAAGAGGCAATGGGCCGATTCGGGTCTTTTAGTCCTACACGTCCTCTTCTTACAGCTTCTGCAACTGCCTTTATCGCCTCTTCTTGCGCTACTACTCGCTTATGAAGAATCTCCTCTAATTTAAGGAGCTTCTCTTTCTCTTCTTCTTTTAACCTATGAATTGGAACCCCCGTCATTCTTGAGATTACCGTAGCAATGGTTTCAACATCTACCGTTGGTGTTTCTTTACCTCTTTCTTCTTGCCATTTCTTTTCAGCTTTCTCAAGTTCTTTGCGAAGTTTTTTAAGTTCTTTTTCTATCTTTTCTGCTTCTTTGTATTTCTTTGCTCGAGTTAATGCGTCTTTCTCTTTCTCAAGATGAGCTACTTTTTCTTTGATCTCTTTTAGATATTTAGGCTCACTGTGAAAACGCATTCTGACATAGCTTGCTGCCTCATCTAGCACATCTATCGCTTTATCTGGTAATCTTCTGTCTTGTATATAACGTACTGACCAGTTTACTGCCTTTTCGATCGCTTCATCTGTGATCTTTACTTTATGGAACGCCTCGTATTTATCTCGTAGTCCTTTTAAAATGAGTATTGTGGCTTGTGGAGTAGGTTCTTCTACAAGAATCGGTTGAAATCGTCGTTCAAGGGCCGCGTCTTTTTCGATATATTTTTTGTATTCATTCAAAGTAGTAGCTCCTATAACCTGAAATTCTCCGCGGGCCAATGCGGGTTTTAACATGTTTGCAAGATCAGCCTGTCCTTCAGGAGACCCTGCTCCTACGATGGTGTGTAGTTCATCGATAAAAAGAATTACCCGCCCAGCCGCTTCGTCAAGCTCTTTTAATATGCGTTTTGCCCTTTCTTCGAACTCTCCACGATACTTAGTACCTGCAATTAATGCGCCGATATCAAGTTCTTTTATTACTTTGTTTTTCAGTTCATCAGGTACATTTCCTTCTACTATCCTTTGGGCAAGGCCCTCAACGATAGCAGTTTTTCCAACCCCAGGATCTCCTATTAATACCGGGTTATTTTTGGTTCTACGGATTAGTATCTGGATTAATCGTTCTATCTCATCTTCTCGTCCTATTACAGGATCAAGTTTACCTTCTCGTGCAAGTCTAGTAAGATCACGGCTAAACTGATCAAGAGTGGGAGTTTTGGGTATGTCTTGGGTTTCTGTTTCTTCTCCTTTCCCTCCTACAGTTTTAAGAATCGTATCGGCTAATTTATTAGGTCTTAATCCGGCTTGATATAAGACTTGGGCTGCTATTCCCTCACCTTCTAATAAGAGAGCAAGTAACATGTGTTCTGTCCCTATGTATTTGTGGCCGAATTGACGTGAAATCTGGTAGGCTGTCGTAATAGCACTTTTTAATCTCGGAGATATCTCAACCTCTCCTGTCATACCAAGAATAGCTCCTCCCCACAAAATATCTGTTCCACTAAGATAAGGAGTAAGCGCAGCTTTAATATCTTCAGGATCAATTTTTAATTTTTTCAGTACATCCTGAACCAATGAATCATCCATTAAAGCAAACAGCATATGCTGAGTATCAAGAAGATAACTTTGATGTTGGGTGGCTACTATATAAGCCTGTTCAAACGCCTTATTAAGACGCTGTGAGAATAAACGGGTAATGTCAAATCTTTGCATCCTTTCTGTTCGTAGCTTATCTTAACTTATATTTCTATTATACTCTGGCCACATAGTGTTACAATAAGCTAATGAGATTACGTATTAACTTCGGAGAGTTTGCAAGAAGAAAACTAAGTTTCGCGGTGTCTAAAAAAACAAGAGCAGCCTTAGCCCGTTTACGTTATGAGGTAATAGATTTTGTCAAGGATTTTTTACCTCATGCTTATGTGCTTGATCTCTTTGCAGGCACAGGAATCTTTGGAATCGAAGCCCTTTCTCTTGGAGCCAAAAAGGTTTATTTTGTTGATAAATCTCGGATAAATCTTGAAGCGATCTCTAAGAATCTTAGCAAATTAAAGGTAGCTAAAGAAAGGTTTGAGCTCGTAAACGAAGATGTAATCAAGGCTTTAACACGTTTTAAGCGTCAGGGGTTATTTTTTGATCTTGTTTTTATAGATCCTCCTTATGATACTTTGTTAAAGGTTGATATAAAAAGACAGTCTGAATATGTTGCTGAACTCTTGGCACGGTCAAGAGATGTTTTAAATCCGAAATCAGTTATTGTTTTAAAACTTCATAAAAAGATAGGTTTTTGGCTTCCTGAAGGGCTAGGAATATTAGAAGAGAAGCGGTTTGGAATAAACAGGGTATACTTTATTGTACAGGTGGAGTATGTTCAAGAGGAGTTTAAAGATCAGATAAAAAGAAAGACCCGATGGCAAAGATTAGGGCATTTACCTTAACAGAGATTATAGTGGTACTTGTAATTATCGTTTTACTTGCAGTGTTAGGAGTAGGGGGATACCGAGCCTATCAACGTTTTACCTTAGCTTCTGATACCATAGTTAATCTGCGGAACTTTCTACGTCTTGCTCGTGTTCAGACATACACGGTGCGAGAGCAACCTGGTGAGTATACTTTTGGGATAGGGGTTCGTTTTTATAAAACCGAGAAAGGTTGGAGGTTTGTAGTAGTAAAGTTTGTCACACCTGTGGTTGAGGCTGAAGCTTATAAAGAGTATCCTTCTGGTCCTATATCGCAAGATAATGTGGTACCTACAAGCGTGGGGCAGAAACAAGAGAGTTTAGAGACACCTGCCGATATGCAGCTTGTTTTTTATAAAGATGGAGTAACATATTCATGCGATGATCTTCTGATATTATTTGAAGTACCGATAAGCTCTGTTCATTTTTATTGTCAACAGGCAGGAATATATCAGCCTTTTTCAGTAACCAGAGAGCTTAAGATCACCTACGCAAACCTTGTTACTAAGAGATTAGTTGTTAGTAAACTAGGAGATGTTTATATCCAATAAGAAGATTAAAGCTTTTAGTTTGGTGGAGGTACTCATCTCTCTAATAATTCTCTCTGTGGTTTTAATCTTTATGTTACGAATCACGGGAAATGTTATTAGAAAAGCTAAACGCCTTCATAACAGACGCATCCTGAGTAACACGGGGTTTGATATTAGTAATACCATAGCATCTTTGATGTTAAGCAAATACTTAGAGTCTGATTGGGATTTAATATTACGCGATGGTCTTGTTCTTATTAAAAACACCAATAATGAATTTGAGATTACATCACCTGTTCCTGGTTGTTATGAAACATCTGAGGGGGTTTCGGCTCCTTGTCCTTCGGTTACACTTTTTAATAGTAGCTTAGGTGATAAAGTAGGGTATTTCGTGAAAGTAGAAAAGAACCACCGTATCTATCAGGTAACTGTAACCGTAGGGTGCAAACCCACAATTACGTGTAATACAGCTGATTACTCTAAAGTTAAGGTAACACGTTATCTGGTCAAATGAATAGGAATAGAAAGAGTCTTACTAACAAGATCAGATCAAAACTTAAGGCAGTTACCTTAATTGAGGTGATAATTACCCTTGCTATCGTAGCGCTAGTATTCTCATCACTTATAGGGGTGATAATCCTATTCTATAAAGCCAATGTATTGGTAAACACTTATGTACAGCTTGATTCCGAAGCAGTTTATGTAAGGGGTTATTTAGATTCTGTCCTTAAAAACGCTTTAGCTGATAGTATTGATTGTACTTTTCAGTCTATTGATCTTAACCAAGATGGTATTAATGATGATGTGCTTATCCGTTTTAAAACTATTTTGCGTGAAAATAAACTTTTTCTTATAGGAGTGTTAAATCAACTTGAGAATCCTACATACACAAAGAGAGTATATAGAAAGCTAATATTAGCAGAGTTTGATGAAGAGACAGGTGCCTATTCTGTAAGATCAGCCTTAACTTCTCCATTGATCAACATCACCCAAACTAATATTCAATGTTCAAATGTGGTGGAATTGCCAGGGCAAGAGTATAAAGTAAGAACCGTTACATTTGATATACAGTTTGAAACTACTGTGCAAGAAAAAGATGTTTTCCCAGCTGGTTCTTCATCGCCTTTAGTGCGCGAGATATGGCTAACTATTCCTGTTCTGGTTACTAATTAAAAGACAAGTATAGCTAAGTAAAGGGTAATAACTAGAGTTAGTATCCCTAGGAATGGAACTTTTTTATCTCTTTTAATGGGTGTGTAGAAAATTCCTATTAAACTTGATAAAAGGAGAAGTAAAAGAAAGTGCTCTATAGGGAGTAATGTAAAAATAAAACACAGAAATACGATATCTGCCCATGCCATCTTTGCATAAAAATTAGTGAAATAAGTCACAAGAAGGATTAATCCACTAATAAATAGCTTTATGAAGAGAGAGAATAAGAAAAAGGCATGAAGCTGTATGAGAAGAATGGTTATTACTAACAGGTAGAGTATATAAAAAAGTAAAGATACCGACTTAGAGGAAAAATCTTCGTATAGCAGGCGCCCTGCAAGCAGGGCGCCTGCTACCCACATCACCTTAATCACGGGATTACTGTGGTAATCCGTTAGGATCTTCTAAACCACGGCACTGAGCAGTTTTTCCAAGAGGACCTACACAGAAACAACCCCAGTTGGTCCCCTCATCGTTAACATTTGCTGCGGGTGTTACATTTCCAGAAGCCGCAAGCTCAGTAACAACACACACTGCATATTGAAGGGAAACATCATCCACATAATATCCCATTAGGTTGTCTAGATCTTTGTTTCCGTTGATAGGTACAGGACTTGTAAATCCATCTTCGAAATATTGATGAAGAGGGGATGTGGTAGGATCAGCAGCCTGAGCACTACCGGTAGCATTTAGACCCGTAAGAGCTGTTACGTCACAGCGCCAGATAGTACCATACTGGGTACATGTACCACTATTTGCGACAATAGCGTCTTTAGAAGGGTACAGGTTATTGTCAGAGTAGTATGCTTGGATTGCTGTTTGTACTACTGTGGCTGCTTTTTGTCGTTTTGTGTCTCGTGCTTTCTGTAAACCATATGTAAGACCTGCCAAAGTAGCCAGTAAAAGTAATGCAATGATAGCCATTACCACTAGTAGTTCTATTAAGGTAAATGCTTTGGTTTTTCTGTTTAGCATGGTTTATTTTTAGTTATATTAGTGACTTGTCTCATTATAGCACTAACCTATGCTTTGTGCAAGTTGTGACAAGGGTAGGTAAATACTTAGCACAATAACTCCTATTACAATTCCTAAAAGCAAGATTAATATGGGTTGGATTATTGAACTTATGTTTTTTAAGGCATACGTAACCTCGTGTTCATAGAACTTTGCCAATTTTCTTACACTTTCTCCCAGCTTTCCCGATTCTTCTCCTATCTCAAACATGTATCTTACAAGAGGAGGAAAGAAGCGGTTATCTTTCAGATATTCTGATGCGCGTTTCCCTTTTTTAAGATATTCTTTTATATTTTCCATCTCCAAACGATACCAGAAATTTGTCGTAGTATTCTTAGCTAGTTCAAAGGCCTTTATAATTGAAACTCCCGCATCAAATAAAAGTCCCAGGGTGCTTGTTATATTAGCAAGTTGTATTCTAGTATATATCTTTCCGTAGTAAGGGATTTTAGGAAGTAGTAGGTGTAATGTTCTTTTAACATCTGGAATCTTTTTAATCTGCCAGAAACCAATGGGGATACCTATGAGTAGTCCTAAATAAACAAAAGGATACTTTCTTACACTATCGCTTAAAGCGAATAACATGCGGGTAGTAAGGGGAAGCTGTACATTAAATTCCTCAAAGATTTCGCGCATCTGCGGAAGCACAACCAAAGTTAAGAAGGCGAGTACAAGAAAGATGATAATTATAACTACGATCGGGTATGCAAGAGCTGATCTAATAGCTGAGTTTATCTTATGTTTTTTGCTAAAGGTACGGGCAAGCTGTTTGAATACATAATCAAGTTTTCCTGACTCTTCTCCTGCTTTAACAAGGGCAAGTGTAATATCATCAAAAAGCTGTGGATGTTTCTTAAAAGCTTGATAAAGTTTCATTCCTCCCATCACGTCAGCCTTGACTTCAGTAAGAATCCTTCTTATTGGAGGATATGTACTTTGCTCGGTAAGAATAGTAAGAATACGTGATACAGGGAGGCCTGCCTCAGCCATTAGGGCAAACTGTTTGAAAAAGAACACCTTCTCTTTGAGGGGAATGCCTCCTATGTTTATTTCTTTTAATACTTCAATACCTGCTAAGAGTCCTCTTTTGGTTATTTTTATAGGAGTTAAACCCTTATTCTGAAGGATCTGACTTACCTCTGTGCGGCTAGTGGCTTCTATTGTTCCTTCGTATCTTTGTCCGTTCTTAGTAATGGCTACGTAGTTAAACTTTGGCATATTTAGACGTTATTTATCCAATATTTTAATTCTTCAGGATATATGGCGTGTTTTAGGGCTTCTTCTAATGTTACATCTTTTGCCTTCACAAGTTTTGCAAGAGAGTATTCAAGGGGGAACATACCTTCTTCAAGGGAAGTTTTAATTACGTTGTCTATCTGGTGGAACTTTCCTTCTCTAATAAGGTTACGAATAGCAGAGTTGTTTATAAGGAGCTCTACAGCTGGTTTAACACCTCCATCCTGGGTAGGAAGAAGCCTTTGAGATATCACCGCTTTTAAGATGTAAGCAAGCTGCATCCGTACAGTGGTTTGCTTATCTTCAGTAAATGATTGGACTATTCGTTCTATGGTCTGTGATGCGCTATATGTGTGGAGAGTAGAGAAGACTAGATGTCCTGTTTCTGCGATTATAAGGGTAGATTCTATGGTTTCTGCATCTCTCATCTCTCCAATAAATACAACATCGGGATCTTCACGCAGAATGTTTCGTAATGATTTATAGAAGTCTGGGGCGTCGTAATGAACCTCCCTTTGTGAGACAATTGATTTTCCTTTAGGAAAAATATATTCGATAGGATCTTCAAGGGTGACGATATGTTTAAAGTGATATTGGTTGATAATGTTAATCATGGAAGCTATGGTGGTACTTTTCCCGTGACCGGTTGGTCCTACAACCAAAATGAGCCCTTGTTCCTGTTGAATAGGTAGATTAGCAAGTACTTCTGGTAGATTAAGTTCAGAGATACTTCTTATACGCGTAGGGATGACCCTTAGAGCAAGGGCAGGTTTACCGAAAGTATAGTAGGCATTAATACGGAATCGTACTTTTCCTTCAAATTCGTATGAAAAATCATGATCTTTTGTTTTTGTAAATTTAAGGAATTCTTCTTCTCCCATTAATATCTTTGCGATCTCGGCAATATGTTCAGCCTTTAAAGGAATGTCCGTTACCTGTTTTAATTTACGACCTTTTCTAATGGTGGGAGGATAACCCGGAATAAGATGAAGGTCTGTAGCCTTCTCATACATTACTACAGCCACGAGTTTTTCTAGTAGTACTTGACTTCTCATTATTACTATCTTCTCATATTAATGCTACTCTTTCAACCTCTTCAAAAGTGGTAATACCTTCTAGCGCCTTTATTAAACCATCATGGTAAAACGGAATCATTCCTTCATTTATTGCGATCTGGGCGATCTCTGCAGCAGTTTTTTTGGCTAAAACAGCCTTTTTAACCTCTTCTGAAACCCATAGCACCTCAAATACACCTGTTCTTCCTTTATAGGCCAAGTTACTACATCGGGGGTGGGGTTCAGCTTCATATAGATAAAACACCTTCTCTCGGGTTTTAGGGTCTACTGTAGGAGGATTAACCGGGGGAGCTAGCCTAAATGTCGGATCCTCTGGTGATTTGCCTGCCCTTTCTTTTGCCAATTTTTCAAGATATTCATATATATCAAAGTTGGGCAGGATACTTAGTTTTTTCTCTATAAAACGTTTTATATCTTCGGGTGGAACGTACGGTTTACGTGAGTAAGGACAAAGGGTTCTTACTAATCTCTGTGAAACTACAGCTTTTAAAGTTGAGGTTAAAAGATAGGGTTCAATGCCCATCTCCATTAACCGTATAAAGGCTCCAGCCGCATCATTGGTATGAAGGGTACTTAGAACCAAATGTCCCGTGAGTGCCGCATGTATAGCTAACTCTGCTGTTTCTTTATCACGAATCTCTCCTACCATGATAATATCAGGGTCTTGCCTTAAGATAGAACGTAATATATTGGCAAATGTTAATCCTATGCGTGGATTGACCTGAATCTGAGTAATACCAGGAATAATAATCTCAACCGGGTCTTCAATGGTTATGATGTTGACTGAGGGTTTATTTAAGTAATGAAGAGCAGTAGCCAGCGTAGTTGTTTTTCCTGAACCTGTAGGACCAGTGATTAAGATAAAACCAGCTGTATATCGTAAAGCTTTTTTAAAATCTGATAGAGCCTTGCCTCTTAATCCGGTTTCTTCTATTTTTATGATTTTGGTGTTTTTCGGAAGTAGACGTATTACAGCCTTTTCACCGTGAACTGTGGGTGAGGTTGCTACACGTAGGTCAAACTCTTTGCCTTTGATTCTTACGAAGATACGTCCATCTTGAGGTCTTCTTGTCTCGTCAATACGCAGTTTTGCTAAGATCTTTATCCGCGATATAAGCTCAGGAAGTACCTTTTTATTAAGTCTTTTAAATCGTTCTACCAGTACTCCGTCTATTCTGAACCTTATACGAACTGCATTTTCTAAAGGTTCTATGTGGATATCAGAGGCTTCAACATCTACAGCATATTCTAAGATACTGTTTACAAATCTCGCTATTTTACTTCCTGACTCTGTGTCTAACTCTTGTACTGCGTAACTTTTTTGGGTTGGCTGAACCTCAAGCTCTTTGACCACGTCTTCTTGTATGAGGGCCCCAAATTTCTCCGATATATACCGATCCAGATCTTCTGGGTAGGTTGTGTATACATCTACCTCTTCGGCATTAAGTAATACACGCCAGACCTGTTTAATGTTATAGTCAAGGTAGTTTTTGGCAACCACTTTAATAGTTCTTGTCTCTTCTTCTACACCAAACGGAAACGAAGCTGTCTGTTTGACAGTATCAAGATGCTTTTTAATTATCTCAACAAGATACTGAGGGATTTTTATACTAAAGATGTCATCAATAAAACCAATGTTGTAAAATAGAGCCTTATACTTGTAGAGTTGTTTCTTGGTAAGAAGCTTAAGATCTACTAACGCAGTTTCAATCGGTTTTTTACTAGTTTTTATGTATTCCTTTAGTTTTTTAACGTCATCAAGTGTCAATACTCCTTGGTTTAAAAGATATTCTATGAAGCTTGAGTCCATTGCTGATCGAATATAATCTTACATGGCTACCTATCTTATTAAGCTTCCGCTTTTAAGTTTAGAGTATGTAGAGACCGCACTTAAGAGGTATTTTTCTGCTACGCTCAAGAAGCTTCGTGTATCAACTGATGCCTTAATTATTAACGATTTTGACATATTCAATGATACCATAACCCTTGAAGATGTAAAAGATCTGACTTTTTTTGTTTCAACCCGTCCTGTGGTAGAGAAGAAAAAACTGGCAGTTATTATTGGATTTGAACACAGTACCCAAGAGGTTCAGAATAAACTGTTAAAAACCTTAGAGGAACATCCAACTTTTGTGGATATAGTTTTATTCGTGGAGGATGAAGGAAAGGTTATAGACACGATACGCTCACGCGCTATTATATATAGGCTTACCCCGATTAAGGCTTCTGGTCCTCTTCTAGCTTCTGAGATCTCCCTTAAAGATAATAATGTATGGGACCAGCTTCCACTAAAAGATCTTATAAGAACGATCAGGGAGTGGGCATTAAAGAATCTTGAGGAAGGGAGTTTAAATCAAACAGAATATCATTATATTATCTCCACCTTACTTAAAGCCCAACGATATCTTGGGGTAAACCTTAACAAAGATGATATACGCCGGTTTCTAAGATATTCCTTGTACCGTATAATCAATCGATGATAAAGGGCGGATTATTGTATCTGGTCGCAACCCCTATTGGAAATCTCGAAGATATTACCTTACGAGCTTTAAAGGTGTTAAAAAATGCAGATATTATTCTTACCGAACGAAAAAGTACTGTTTTAACCTTACTTAGCCGATATAAAGTAAAGCCTAGACATCTTCTCACCTATCGTGAAGATACCCATGAGAGGGTAGTATCTAATGTTATAAAAGCCCTAGAGGCGGGCAAGGTAGTAGCACTGGTAAGTGAAGCAGGAACTCCTGTCTTATCTGATCCGGGATTAAGGCTAGTCCACGATGTTTATGAGCACTTTAAAGATCCGAACAGAATAATCGTGATTCCTGGTCCAAGCGCTGTAATATCTGCTTTTGTGGGGTTTGCTGTGTCTTCACACAGGTTTGTTTTCGTCGGTTTTTGGGGTAAAAAAGCAAAGAAGATTCTTGACTGTGAATTTATTAGGCAACTTGCAGAACATAAAATTTCTGTCGTTGTTTTCTTACACTATTCTGAGCTTGAGGCTTTATTTAAATTTTTAGAGATGCAAGAGAAAAGATGTAAGAATATAAGATTTTTACTTGGGATTGCCAAAGAGCTTACGAAACTCTATGAAACAAGGTGGTGGGGAAAAATAGACGATATCAGAAAATCTATTTCAGATGAGAGTAAGAGGGGAGAGTTTACTGTGGTTATAAGTCCCATGATAGAATAAAGATATGCCTCCGCGCAATGATATGCAGTATACAGCTTCTGATATTACGGTTTTAAAAGGTCTTGAAGCAGTACGTAAAAGGCCTGCTATGTATGTAGGTTCTACTGATAAATTGGGTTTGCATCAGATTTTTTACGAGGTTCTAGATAATGCAGTGGATGAAGCACTAGCAGGGTATGCCAAAGTAATAGTAGTTACTTTTAGAAAAGACGGTTATATAGAAGTAGCAGATAATGGAAGAGGTATTCCGGTAGACATACACCCTGATACCGGTAAAAGCGCACTAGAAACCGTCATGACCACCTTACATGCAGGAGGAAAATTCGATAAGAAAGCCTACAAGATCTCTGGAGGTCTCCACGGTGTTGGTGTTTCAGCTACAAACGCTTTGTCTGAACACATGATAACAATCGTTAGGCGCAATCAGAAAGTATATAAGCAAGAGTATAAAAGAGGGGTTCCTGTAACTGGGGTTGAAGTGATAGGAACATTGAACAATAACCTGACCGGCACGATACAACGGTTTAAACCTGATCCGTTGATCTTTAAAGAGAACTTAAAGTACGATAAAAAACTTGTCCACAATCGTATAAAAGAGCAGGCTTATCTTACCTCCGAAGTACTGTTTCTGTTTATTGATGAAGAGACAAATACCCAGAGGGCATACTATTATAAAAACGGTCTGATAGCGTTTGTAAGTAATCTTGCACAAGATAATGCCATAATTAGGAAACCTTTTTATGTGAAAGGAGAACACGATGAGATAATGGTAGAGGTAGCGTTAACTTATACTGAAAGTACAGAGGAGAAAATAAAAGCATTTGCAAACAATATTTTCAACCGTGAAGGGGGTACCCATGTAACAGGTTTTCGTACAGCAGTGACCAATGCTTTAAATCATTATGCTATTCGTCATAAACTTATCAAAGAGTCAGAAAAATTTAGCGGTGATGATGTGCGTGAAGGGCTTGTTGCTGTAGTGTCGGTAAAGCTTGCTAATCCGCAATATGAAGGACAGACAAAGCTTAAACTTAATAATCCTGAGGCACGCACGGCTGTATACAACGTAGTGTACGGAGCTTTATTAGAGTATCTTGAGAAACACCCAAAGCTTGCGAAAGCTATTGTTAATAAGGTTGTTTTAACCAAGAAGGCCAAAGAAGCGGCAAAGGCAGCTAAGCGGGCGGTATTACGAAAAGGAGTGTTACAAAGTACATCTTTACCGGGGAAACTAGCCGATTGTGCTACTAAAGATCCTTCAAAAGCCGAGCTTTTTATTGTAGAAGGAGACAGTGCAGGGGGTTCAGCAAAACAGGCACGTGATAGGGAAACCCAAGCAATTTTGCCGTTGACAGGGAAACCTATTAATCCCGAAAAGAATCGTCTTGATAGGATTCTCTCAAACGATAAGATCGCAGATCTTGTAAAGGCCCTAGGACTTGGAATAGGCGAGAAACTAGATCTTAAAAAATTACGTTATCACAAGATTATTATAATGACAGATGCGGATGTTGATGGAAGACACATAGTAACGCTTCTGCTTACATTCTTTTATAGGTATATGCGTCCGTTAATAGAGGAGGGCTATGTATATATAGCTCAACCACCCCTTTATAAGGTCGAAGTAGGGAACAAAAAATACTGGTTCCTTAATGAGGAAGAGAAAGATGCCTTTGTTAAAAAGATGCGAGAGCTTGGAAGAAAGATTCGCAATGTACAAAGGTTTAAAGGGTTAGGAGAGATGAATCCTGAACAATTGTGGGAGACAACAATGAATCCAAAAACGCGGGTTATTAAGAAGGTTACTATCGAAGATGCTGAAGAAGCAGATCGAATTTTCCGAATGTTTATGGGTGAAGAGGTGGCTCCAAGGCGTGATTTTATCTTAAAATACGCTCAGTTTGCTGAGTTAGATGTTTAGCGTATAGGTGTAGGGACCTTTTAAATGTTGTTCTATTATCATATTCTCTCCAAAACCCCCGCTTACCACCTTGAAAGGATGCTTTTCTTTTAGGGTTTTAACAAATATAGTGAAAAGTGATCGTGCATCGTCTTTGTTTAAAGTGTTCTCAAAAGAGATACGTTGCTGTCCTTTTCGAAAGCGGGCAGAGAGAGTAAAGTTTGGAATAATAAGAAACTCTGCCTTGTATTCTTTAGCAGAGATATTGATCTTACTATTCTTATCAGGAAAGATTCGGCGGTTAAGTAAAAACCTTATCGCTTTTTTGACCGTGTCTTTGTCATCGTGTTTTTCAAAACTAACATATATAACAGCGCCTTTATTAATAGTTCGTGTTTTATTTTTAAACATAACCGAGGCTTTTTCTACAAGTTGGATCGTAAGTATCACCCTGAGAAAAATCCACTTATTTTAAAAACTCCGGCGGGAGGGATTCGAACCCCCGACCAAGGGATTTACAGTCCCCTGCTCTACCGCTGAGCTACCGCCGGTGGTTTAAGAATTATACCTAATCTATATAGCATTACTTGATTTAGGTTGCATGTACAAAAAATTTACTGTAGAATAATCTTAAGATGCGTTCGTTTTTTATTGCGCTACTTGGAGTATTGATTATTGTTTTAGGTGGGTTATTTGGTTTTATTGTAGCACGTACCCAGCTAAAAGATACTGCTATAAAACTTCTTGCTCCTTTGGGATTAAACAGAGTCTCGATTGAAAGGGTAAAGAAGAATATTCCGCAGAACATGAAGGTTCAGTTAAAAGATAAGGGTGTTCAGATCTCCTTTACAACTCAAGAAGAAACGATAAGTTATGTACTTATTACCCCAAAAATAAAAGATCAACCGGATATCCAGGAGTTATTAAATAGCCCAGAAAGCCTAGTTGTGGTCGTATCACCCGTGCCCTCAACTACTCATAAGATAAGTATTCCAATAGAGTTTTTGCAATCTCGATATAAGGAGGAGGAGTTAGGATTTTACGTTCTTTTGGAGATTAATAATTACTTAATTCCATATGGGGCATCTGTTGATATGAAAAATGGCCCTAAGGCTTCGTTTAAGTTAGAGTTAACAAAGTAAAATGCCAGAAGAACCAAAGACACCTGATATAAATCAGAATCAACAACCGGGTGGAGAGAGTGATATACCACCTGCATTGGCAGAGATTTTGGGGGTAGCTGAAACTACTCCTGAAAATACGTCGCTTAAAGATACAAATAATAATGTTTCACCCTCGAATGAATCTTTAACCTCTTCGAATGATTCCTTACACCAACCTCAGGCGAATTCAGACCCTTTAAAAGAACCTGAGGTGGTAAAACCTGATGCTGAGTCAAAAGTAGAACCCGTAGACACAGAAGATAAACAAGAAAAAGAAGAGTTGACCGAAGATCTAGCGTCATTTTTTGATGATACCTTGGATTCTTCAGGACCTTCTGAACCTTCTGTACCTGCTGAACCTTCTGAAAAACACGAGGGGGGTAATAATAAACCTCCAAAGGAATACTCTTCGGCCCATAAAAAGTCTTTCTGGGGATTTGTTAGATTTATCTCCTTTATAGTACTTCTGGTGCTTACCTTGCTTGCCTGGGTGATAGGATTTTATCTTGGTTTACCTGAAGGTGAACGCACAAGTGAATATGCACTCCCTGGAGCATCTTCTCCTTGTGAGTTCTGTTTTGAAAGTAAAAAACTTCCTACTGCCTTAACCCAGAACGATCTTTTACCTGTGACTCCTACGGTAACTAAAGAGCAGGTTGTAAGTCCAACCCCCACACCATCGTTAGAAACACCTTCTCCTACCCAAGCTGTTTCAGGAAATGTGACTGTAACATTGCTTTCCCAACAGTGTGTAGAAGGGGGGAGACGATTCGATCTAGGTATTGTAAACAATGACGATACTTCTTTGACGTTTGAAAGCTTAAGCTTAGAGTTTGATAAGGATGTGGCATTACAGTCAGCCACATGGGGTCTAAATAATCAAAAAGTAGTAATATCTTACGAAAACGGAAAGTACACATTAACTTTAGAGGAGGGTGAGTTTTCTTTGCTTGCGGGCGAGACGGGTATTTTAAAACTTTATGGTACTTTTGATGTTCCTTCTTTCAAGATGACGGTTTACCTTTTTGGTAAACATAGCGCTACTTTAAAGCCCATCTCTTGTGAGGTTCAACAGATTACAACTGTGGTACCTCCTACGGGGGTTATAGAGAATACTTTGTATATTCTTCCTTTGCTTTTGTTGGCGATAGGGATCTATATCTATCTGTATGGGGTGCCTTTTAAAGTAGACAACTCTTGATATAATTCTTAATGTTAGATATTCGGTTTGTTATAGAGAACAAAGAGGTCGTTAAAAAGGCAATTTTAGACAAGAAGGTCTCTCAGATAACTCCAGAAGATGTTGATAGGTTAATAAAGCTTTATGAGGAGATTAAAGATTTAAAGAGTAAGATACAAACACTGCGTACCCAGCGAAACAAGATAGCTTCTGAACTATCAAAACGTGATCAGAATGATCCGTTGTTTCGTGAAAAAGTAAAAGAGGGGAAAAAACTAAAACAAGAGATAAGTGAACTTGACACAAGATTAAGAGAACTTGAGGAAGAATTTAATAGTATCTACTTTTATTTGCCCGGTATTCCCTCTGATGATACGCCGGTGGGCAAAGATGAAAACGATAATGTTCCTGTGCGTTATTGGGGTAAAAAACCTGATTTTGGGTTTGATCCTAAGCCCCATTATGAGTTATTAGAGAAGTACGGTTTATTTGACGCTAAAACCGGGGTAAAAGTGGCTGGTTTTCGTGGTTACTATCTTCTTGGAGATCTTGCTCTACTGCATCTTGCTGTGTTACGGTTTGCTTTTGAAAGCATTGTTAAGAAAGGTTTTATACCTGTGATTCCTCCTACTATTGCCAGATATTTTGCGCTTTTTGGAACCGGGCATTTTCCATGGGGTGAAGAAGATGCATATAGATTAGCTAACCCACATATTGAAGAAGACCTTTATCTTGTGGGTACTGCAGAAGTGCCTCTTATGGCTTATTTTGCTGATAGGGTAATCCCGCGTGACAAATTGCCTATAAAAATGGTAGGTATATCAATGTGTTACAGACGTGAAGTAGGAGCTCACCATAAAGATTTAAAAGGACTCTATCGACTTCATGAATTTTGGAAAGTCGAGCAGGTAGTAATTTCTCCACCCGACGAAGAGATAGCCAATAAACTACATGAAGAGATTACTCATAACGCCGAAGAGATTCTTCAGGCACTAGAACTTCCTTATAGGGTAGTAAAGATGTGCACCGCGGATATGGGAGAACTTCAATATCGTAAGTACGATATTGAAACATGGATGCCTGGCTCAAACAAGTATCGTGAAACTCACTCCAGCTCTCTTATGAAAGACACCCAATGTAGGCGCAATAACATAAAAGTCAGATACAAAGACGGAACGACAGAGTATGCATGGTCGCTTAATAATACTGCGATAGCTTCTCCGCGTATATTAATTGCTATTGTAGAGAACTACCAAGAGAAAGATGGAAAGATCCGTATACCTGATGTATTGCAACCCTACATGTTTGGTAAAAAATACCTTGAACCACTTGAGATATTCTGAATCTTAAGATGACGCAAGATTATAATAGAGTACATTTAGGAGATAACGGCACCTCTCAGGTGGGTCTTACCCCTCAAAGGTTACCTAAGTCAGATGTGCTTTTTGATTTTTATGGAATTGGGGATAAGTTTATTGCTTCTTTAAACCTTTCTCTTTTAAAGTGTAGTGATAAGCAAGCCAAAAAGATTTTAGAGTTTCTTATTGAGGTAGCTTATAAATTATTAAGCGTGGTGCTATCCCCGAATGAACATGAAGATGAGCTTTTAAGAATCTTAAAGAGGATAGAACAGTATGTTATTAAATTTGAAAAAACCGCTACGACAGATAGGTTTATCTACCATTTTAGAAACGAGTTCTCTGCTTATTTAAACTTCTCACGTACAATTGTTCGTGAATGGGAGCGTTCTTACTATAAAGCTGTCAACCATTCAAAGAATCTAAACTTTTATAAACCCTTGGCACAAGTACTAAACCGTCTATCAACATTACTTTTTACTATGAGCCTTTTTTATGAATTCAAGCATCAAGAAGGGACGTCACAAAAGTGAAAAGTTTTTCTGCTTGACATGTCATACGGATGACTATATACTTGCCATATGGCAAAAGTCACCTATGGGGGTTACACATTTCTTGCCCTTGACCAAAGACTAAACTTAGATGAATATATCGTAGTTACTTTTTACGTTGAAAGTAAGCTTCCTTTAGAGAAGGTAGCTTCAGCCATTGCTGCTGAAAGTTCGGTGGGAACATGGACAGCTTTATCTACCATGACAAAAGAGATTATTAAAGATAAAGCAGCAAAAGTCATAGGTATTGACAAAAGAAATAAGATAGTAACCATTGCATACCCGAACAAGTTATGGGAAACCGATAATATAGCTCAGCTTTTATCAGGGGCAGCTGGAAACGTTTTTGGTTTAAAAGAGATTGAAAAACTGAGGGTATTAGATATTAAGTTTAATGAGAAATATCTTCGTAACTTTGAGGGACCTCAATACGGTATCCACGGTGTAAGAGACGTACTGGGTGTATATGATCGGCCTTTGTTAGGAACTATCATAAAACCAAAACTGGGGTTAGATTATAAACGTCATGCTCAAGTGGCTTACCAAGCATGGATAGGAGGTGTAGATATCGTTAAAGATGACGAGAATCTTACTAATCAAGATTTCAACAATTATTATCTCCGAGTGAGATTAACCTTAGAGATGAAACGTAAAGCAGAAGAAGAAACAGGAGAAAAAAAGATCTATCTTCCTAATGTAACGGCACGCCCTGATAGATTAGTTCGTCGTGCTGAATTTGCAAAACAAGAAGGAAGCGAAGCAGTAATGATTGATATTTTGACAGCTGGACTTGCACAGGTTCAGTATTTAAGATCGCTTGATCTTCAGCTTATATTACATGGCCATCGAGCTATGCATGGTGCTTTTACAAGGGATCCGCGCCATGGTATCAGCATGAAAGTTATTGCTAAGCTTGCGCGTCTGGCAGGTATCGATCAGCTCCATATCGGTACCGTTGTCGGAAAGATGGAGGGAGGAAAAGAAGAGGTATTAGAGCTACACCATGCTCTAAAAGAACCATGGCCTGGCATTAAGCCAACCTTACATGTAGCAAGCGGTGGTCTACACCCAGGATCAGTGCAAGCCTTGGTTGAGATCTTAGGAACAAACGATGTAATTATTAACATGGGAGGTGGAATCCATGGACATCCACGTGGAACCTACTATGGCGCTAAGGCAGCCCGAGAAGCGATTGAACTAGTAGCTGCAGGGGTTGATCTTGAAAAAGCTATAAAAGAAGACAAGTATCCTGAGCTAAAACAGGCTCTTTACAAGTGGGGTCTGGTTGACACTGATGGAGGATTTAAAATCCCACCAAAAGAGGAGGAGCTTTTAACTCACAAAAATCCTTTGGTAAGTTAAAAATTTTATCTTCATAGGTAAACAAATGTGTTATGATGGTACAAAGAGAACCTTTGTATAGGGCATTTCCCTCAAAAACTTTTTAGCCCAGACAAGTTGTTGTTTTGCGTATCTTTTGTGTCCTATAAAGATCTTCTTGACAAAAGCGTCTTTCAATGTTTCATCAGTTATTATCCGGTTGTGAATATTTACGAAATCTTGATATGTTGGAGTTTTTTTAGGATAAAGGGTTCTTATGATTTCAAAGACTTCTTTGTATCCTAAGATGTAAAGATTATGAGGTAGTTTTTTGTAAGGTTTTGCTTCTAAGTTGTATTGTTTAACAACCTCTCCGATCTCTAAAACTAAGCCTTTTTCAAGCATTTTTGGAATCCGTTCTAAAATTCGGTCATAGTAGATCTTTTTCTCAATATAGGGATTAGCGATAAGAAGCGTGACAGTATTGTTAGTTAGGGTTCTTTGCCACCACGTAATAAGCGGGTGTTTATAGTTAGATGGTGGTAACAGCTTATTCTCGATTATTCTTATTAATCTTCGAGGGTTCTGCTGATCAGATTTATGAAGTCTACTGAACCTTTCAGGATCTATCTTTTGGGCTATTTTCTTAAGTATTTTACGAGGAACAAGATTTAAAAAACTCCGAAGCAGTTTGCTTGAGGCAGAGCCTTGTAAGGTTTGTAAAGGAGCAAGAAAGGTATGCATATATAGGGCTGATCCTCCAAAGAAGATGATTCTTCTTATGTTTCCAGTATTTATTTGTTTTTGGAGACTTTTAGTTACTTTGGTAAAGAACTTATAGATGTTGATGTG
>WFTI01000016.1 GCA_015485585.1 Candidatus Dojkabacteria bacterium
GACTAGAGACGTACCCTCACCTTATAACCCTGAAGGGGAAGAAACTAAGCGATCTTTCCCCGTTTTGGACACCGAAGGGCTAAGCAAGATTCTAGAAACTGAAGGTAAAAATAAAAAATACGAAAATGTTATCGAAACAGCGAAAGGAATAATACAAGGCCCAGCGCAATTTATACAAGAGCATCTAGAAAGAATTAAGGTCCACTTAGAAATAACCATCAGGTTTGGAGTACGAAAAGATCCCGGCAAGGATACTTTTTCGACGTTACCTTGGGAAGGAGTTAAAGGAGTTAAAGGAGTTAAAAAAGCCATTCGCAACGGAACTTTTCCGATAGAAATCTTTTTCCCTCGCCCCGAACCATTAAGTAAACGAAAAACACCGTGGGAGCTTGGTTTCCTCCACGAGATCTTACATATTCTTAGACACTTTAGTAGGGTCTATCTTGGAATCAAGACACAAGAAGGTCTCCAAACAGAGCAGGGTACAGACTGGCCAGATCAGATCCCAAGATACCCGTACAAAACAGCCCAAAAAGAAAGCAAAGGAAAAAGGCCTTGGAAAGAACACGTAGAAGCTGTAGGTCAACTCATAAAGTACATACTCCAACAAAATATAGATTCCCAGCGACCCCCACTAGAGATAATCGAACAAGCGCTAAACCACCTACAACGAGAAGAGAAAAAAGAGCGAAGAAGAAATACTCATCAAGAATTGCAAGAATTCTTTAAAGAAAACTTTAACTCATTAATCGAGATTCTAGAATCCCATAAAGGAGCACCCGACATAGCCTCATTACCTAAAGAGACATCCCAAGCCATAAAAACAGCAGCTGTTATCTCAGCCCTCATGAGTCTTGGGCATCTTACGGTAGAAGAGGCATATAGTTTAATTTTTCCCCCTGAAGGACAGGTTCAAGATACTATTCTAGAGGAAACACGCCAATATTTTAGAGAGTTATATCTTCAATGGTTAAACCTTTACTCCAACTACTATCAAAGCCTACACTCTCAAAATTCATAGCCACAAATCTCATTTTATGTTAAAATGCCTCAACGTAGCTAAGATAACTTTTTTTAGCATGTCTAAAAAATCCCCAATTTTCTTAGCAAATCTTTTTGTTATTCTTTTTTCTATATTTCTTATGGCGAGCAGTTTTACGGTTAAAGCTGCCTCTTTCCAGATAATGAGCTGGATGTTTCAAGACGAGGTAGGAAACCGTGTAAACATTACCTACTCCAACGGAAGATACTATGTAAAAGAGCAACTTTTAAAGATCCAGTACTACGGATACTACATAGTTGATAGTGTTGCAGGAGCATTGATCGATCAATCTTGTAATCTTAAGGTAAACGGAACAGATGTTTCTATACCAGCAGTAAGCGGAGAATACGATACATACAATGGACAAGACGCCGTAAAGATAGTATGTGACTTTAGCGATGTTTTTACCCTTGAAAAAGGAAGAAACGTATTAAACCCAGGTGGTGCCTATGTAGTACAGGGGCCAAGCGGTGTTATTCCTTTTCCTCCTCAATATGACACACTTTATATTTACTACGATATAGACGGACCCATAGTAACCCTAGAGGTGGTTGATAAACCTGCAAGAAACGAGTGTACTTTATCAGAGCTTAATCAGAAGGCAGAGGACTGTAAAGTGAAGATCGCATATAGCGTACGAGACGAGCACGGAAGAGTTAAATCTGCCCAACTTACTTATACTGTTCCAACTGCTTTATCAAAAACATATACGATTCCTTCATCCCAGTTTGATGGAAATACATACTACCTTGTAGTAGACCTAAAAGATATGGGTATTACAAGGGCAGGAACATATTACTTTAATCCAACCATTGAAGCAGAGGATGAGGCAGGAAACTCAAACGGAGCGATTCAATCAGTAGAGATACGTGTAAATCCTGACCCAACACCTACTGCTACTCAGACTGAAACACCCACACCGACTCCTACAATAACCGAAACAACCGAACCAACTCCTACTGTAACTACTGAAACCACAAAAGCACAATCCCAAGAAACGCAAACAGAGCAACAAACAGAAGACAGAACAAGCCAAGATACCTTTAAAAACTACCGTTTAATAGCAGGAGCCCTTTCGCTTCTTGCCCTACTTATGGGTATAGGAGTAGGGTATTACATTTGGAGAAAGAAGATGGTGGTTGCAGAAAGTAAGGAGTAGGTT
>WFTI01000017.1 GCA_015485585.1 Candidatus Dojkabacteria bacterium
GGTTAAAAAAGACGATATAAATCTCTTAGCATTTTCTATGGGGGGATTGGCAGTGTATAGGTATATTACTAAGTATCCTGAAACCATAAATCGGATTATTATATTGGCAGGTACATTCTATTCAAAAGAGTGGAGTATTGATGATTGCAAGAACATATCTTTAAAAACAGTAAGGGTTTATCATGGCAATAATGATGTTAACGTACCTCTTAATATGAGCCTGTCGTTTTATAAGAAATGCCAGCCCTATGTAAAAGATTTACAGCTTACCATTCTTAACAATACCGACCACTGGAAACTTGGGTATACAGATGATGTAGATATTTTGTTGGGAGAGAAGTAGGTTTAAAGTGTAACATTTTTAAGATATAATAGCGTTAAAGGGAGATCCCCTCCCTGGAGGGGGTACGGGGCGGGAGTTCCCCTCCTTAGCCTCCCCCCCTCCGTAGATAAAAAGAAAAATCTCATCCAACAATGTTTAACGCTTTCTGGGCAATTGACTTTGAAAACCTTTATTCTACGTTCTTTGATGTCTTTGGGATCAGAATTAATCGTCAAAGCAGAAAAGATTGGGGATACGAAGAAAAAACTATAGTAGAAGCATTGTTTAATAGTTTTCTTTTCTCACTAGTACATTTTTTGCCGCGGTTACTTATTTTAGAGAAAAAATTTAGGGGTAAGGTGTTTAGGTTAGTAAAGATTAATGCATATGCTGATTATACGCGTCTTATACAATACCCGAAAGGGTTATTTAAAAACAGCCTAGAAAACCTCTTTACAATTTTGAGTAATAACGGTATTAGTCCTATACAATCTTTTCAAAAAGCCAAAGTCACCAAGACGATGACAGATATTTCTCTAGTTCTAGATGTGGTTTCTTTAGTAAATAAAAACGAAACTAAACTTGATGTTTTTATATTGTTTGCTCAAGATGCTGATTTCTTACCTCTCGTGGAATGGTTATTAGTCAATACTCGGTTGTATATAGTTATTACGCACTTCCATGGAAGAATAAGCCGTTTATATACTTATCATAACTTTGCAGGTAGTAGATTTATGTTATTGCCTTTAAATTGGGTAAAGATACAAGCGTGGAATATGTTGTTGGAAAAAGACCCTTTCCTGGGTAAATATAATACTTTACAGAAGGTTAAAATTTTGCGAGAAATCGTACAAGCCAATTACTGGGTCTCAGAGAACCTAAAAAGGATACTTGAATCTCAAGAACACGAAAAATTCCATCTTTCTCAAAAAACTAAAATGTTGGTCTCAGAAATATTACAATTACGGGAGCCTATTAGTCCTTAACAAACATCAAACTTTTATGATCTCCCTTCCTTTTGGGCATCTCTTGCCAGATGCGGTCAGTTATAAACGGAATGAAGGGATGTAGAAGAATAAGATACGTTCTTAAGACATTGTAAAGTGTATATTGGGCAGCTTTTCTAGACTCAGGATCTTTGTCTTGGGAGCCTTCTTTATTATAGAGTCGAGGTTTTACTGATTCTATATACCAATCAGCAAAAGTGTTCCATACTGAGGTTCTAAGGTCAATAATAAATGAACCAAACGTATAGTTTTTAAACGCCTCGATCCGCTTTTGAGCCATCGTTTTGACCTCTTTTAACATCTTCTTATCTTCATCTTTAAGCTGTACATCTTTCTCAGACCATGTAGGAATCTCATTATAAACATCTTCGATATTCATTAATACGAATTTGGCGATATTCCAAAGTTTGTTTAGAAACCTACGGTTACCCTCAAGTTTAGAGCGTTCAAGAGGCATTCCTGCTCCTGCTTTAGCGCCGGTAAAGTAAAAGAGACGTAGCGCATCAGCTCCATATTCATTTATAACTTCATCAGGATACACCACATTTCCTTTACTTTTTGACATTTTTTGGCCATCTTCTGCTAAGATTAAACCGTGAAGATACACCTCTTTAAACGGAATCTTTCCAGTTCTGTAAAGCCCAAGCATTATCATGCGTGATACCCACCATTCTAATATGTCGTAGCCTGTCTCCATAAGATCAGTAGGGTAGAATTTGTCAAAAAGATCCCATTTCATTAATGTCACAAAGGGCCATTGACCTGAGCTAAACCATGTATCGAATACGTTATCGTCTTGTATCCAACCATCACCTTCAGGCTTTTTCAGTGAGACTACGGCTAGTCCTTTTTTAACTGCTTCGTGGATATCGCGTACAACTGTATCTCCAATCTTTGTGACGATTTTTCCGTTTTCATCGACAAATTCTTCTGGCTTTCCTTTATACCATACCGGGAACCTATATCCCCACCAGAGACTTCGGCTTATAGGCCAGTCACGGAGATTCTCCATCCAATGGAAGTATTTTTTAGTCATATTTTTCGGATATATCTTTATCTTCCCCTTTCTAACCACCTCTATTGCTGGTTTTCTTAAAGCATCGATCTTAATAAACCATTGCGAAGACATCAACGGTTCTATAGGAGTTTTACATCTCTCACAGACTCTGATAATCTGAGATTTTGTCTCTATTTTTTCTATGAGATTAAGCTTTTTTAATTCTTCAACTACTTTTTCTCTGGCTTCTTCGACATTAAGTCCAAAGAATTGACCGGTTGGCCCGACGATACTACCGTCTTTATCGATTACATTGATATAGTCAACCTGCTCTTTTGGATTCTCTTTGTTCCATGTAAGCATAATCTCATAATCTTCAGGCGCATGCGCAGGAGTAAGTTTTAAGGCACCTGTTCCAAGCTCCATATCTACACGCCCATCAGCGATTATCGGTATTTCGCGCCACACTAAAGGTAGGAGCACTTTTCGTCCAATTGAATGTTTGTATCTTTTATCTTTTGGATTAACAACTACTGCTGTATCACCCAGCATTGTTTCTGGACGAGTGGTGGCTACGGTGATGAAATTGCTAAAGTCATTCGTATTGATTAAGCGGAGAGCTTTGCCTTGTCTATCAATTAAAACAGAAGCGACCCTCTGTTTGTGATTAGACTCAACCTCTAAAACCACTATATCTCCGTTGTCAAGTGTAGAGTCCAGGTTGTATAATGTGATTTCCCCTTTTTCTATAAACTCTTGGATCGTTTGTTGGTTTACTTTGATGGTAATAACCTTTTGATCAGTGTTTAATAACGGATACTTAATGTAATAAAATCTACCTTTTCTTTCTTTCTTTTCTGTATCTACATCAGCAAGGGCGGTTTTACAGCTTGGACACCAGTTGACGATCCTTACCCCTTTGTATACTAGACCATCCTCCCATAACTTAATAAATGTTTCAAGTACAAGTTTCACGATATCTGGGTCAAGGGTAAAGGTGTCACGATCAAAATCAGCTGAAAGTCCGATCCGTTTCTCGACCTCTCTTATAAGAGGAATCTGAGTTTGGAAATATCTGTATGTCTCTTTGTAAAACTCTTCTCTTGTCATGTTCTGCTTACTTTTTCCTTGGGGTCTGAAGTGTTCACGTAAAACGACGATTTCACCTTGAATACCTGCGTGATCTTTGCCGGGTTGTCCATAGACTCGGTATCCAAGTTGGCGGTAGAAACGTAAGAAAAGATCCTCATAAGCAAAAGCTGATACATTCCCCATATGAGGCCTTCCATACGCATTAGGAGGAGGAATAATAATACAATATGTTGGGGTTTTATCTTTTTTGAGCTCTTCTAAACTAAGTAATCGGTTACTTTTAGGATCATATTCTGGCTTATAAAACTTACTTTTAAGCCACCACTTTAGAATCTCAGGTTCATACTTATGTGGGTCATATGGACCTTTCGGTAACATAGAGTATTATAAATCAGATTGAGGTTTATAATAGATTAAGATGTTGACTGTTACCACTAGACGACCTTCTTACGAAGAATGGGAGGGGTTTATAAAAACACTTCCTTATAAAAGTTTTCTAATGTCATACGCTTGGTCTATCTTTTTAAAGGAATATTTCAAAGAAATCGTTTTTTGGGCAGGTTATCAAGACAACAAACTGTCGGTAGTTTTTTCAGGAGTAGTTCATAAAGCAAAACGGGGTAAATTTCTTGAATTTCGTCACGGGCCTTTTTGTGATTGGGGAAATATAGAGTTAAGTAATGAAGTTTTAGAATTTTTAAGAGAGAAGGCAAAATCTCTGCGTGTCTGGGGGGTACGTTTTCATCCTTACGTTCCTGTAAAAAAATGGCAAGAGATTAAAAAACAGATTCGGTCTAGAGTGTTTTCTTCCCAGCTTCATGAACGTGATTACACAAGGACTGCTATATTGGATCTTAAAGGAAAAGGCTTTCAAGATATTTTTAAGAATTTTTCAAAAACCCACAAAAAACGTATCAGAAGAGCTCAAAGACTAGACCTTAAGGTAATAGACGATACGAAAAACCTAACATATTTTGACTGGTTTCTTGATATCTATTATAGTACAGTAAGATTTAAGGGTTGGAGAGATAAACCCAAAGAATATTACAAGCTTTTTATTGATATTTTCAGAAAATACAACCTTGCTCGTTTCTATGTGATTCTTTATAAAAAAACTCCTATATACGGAAGTATTCACATATTTTATCAAAACACTGTTTGGCCATTTATCTCTGCTACAGACCTTCAATATCGTAAACTTTCTCCTTCATACTTTTTTCGAGCTTGGATATTAGACAAAGTAATAAAAGAGGGTTATCTCCGGTATGATTTTGCAGGTATAGGACCTGATGATCCTTCAAATCCATTGTTTGGTGTGCGTATGCATAAGTTAGGATTCGGAGCCAAAGAGGTACTTTTTGCTCATGTTCAAGAGTTAGCAGTTTCTCCGTTGTGGCATCTTACCCGGCTTTACGAGTGGTTTGAACGCAAACGGTTGGGATGGTAAAGAGGGTATAATTAAATGTAGAGTGCTTGGATTTTTGGGGAGCCTTTGCAAAACCCATTCTTGTTTTGCAAAGGCTCCCCAAAAAGGGCGGTTAGCTCAGCTGGCCAGAGCGTCCCCGTCACATGGGGAAGGTCGCAGGTTCGAGTCCTGCACCGCCCACGGGGTATAATCATTTATGATCCTTTTTACAGGAGCAGGTACAGGGGGCCATGTACTTACAGCTTTAAGTGTCATAGAGCAGTTAAGATCCAAGGCTCCTGAGATTCCTATTCTTTATGTGGGGGCAATAAATCTCAAAAAAGGGCAAGAAGGTCTTCCAAGTATAGAAGAAAGACTCTGTAAGGAATATAGGGTTCCTTTTATCAAGATACGTACGGGAAAAGTACAACGTTATATAGAGCCACGCACATTTAAACTTTTAGCCCAAATCCCCCTTGGTTTTATAGACGCTTTAAAAGTGGTAAAAAAATATAAGCCCCTTATAGTTATTGGGTTTGGTGGATATTCAACTCCTCCTTTGATATTTGCTGGGAAACTTTTTGGAGCTAAAACCATTATCCATGAACAGACAATTACGATCGGCCTTGCAAATTATGTGTCAAGCTTTTGGGCTGATAAGATCTTACTAAGTTTTAAAGAATCTAAGGATTCTTTTCCTCCTTTTGTTCGTCGTAAATGCGAGTATGTGGGGTATCCTTTAAGAGATGATATCTTTCGTGTAAAACGTTTTGTGCAGTTACAGAAGATACTTTATCGGTATGGTAGAAGCTATCCTAAGAAGTACCTTGAACAGCTTAGAAGACTTCAGTATCTTAAACGTCCCATTCTTTTGGTATTAGGGGGCGGCACAGGAGCTAAGGTGCTAAACCGTTTTGTACTGAAATACTATAGGGAGCTTCTTAAAAACTACAATCTAGTAGTTCAAACAGGAGATTTAAAAGAAGATCTTAGAATGTTACAAAATCTTGCCCACAAGGTCTCAAATAAACATTACTTCTTAGTAAGAGAGTTTTTCTATGAAGAATTCGGTTATGTTCTAAATAGGGCTGACTATGTTATCTCGCGAAGCGGAGCAGGATTAACATATCAACTTGGCATGCTTGCGAAACCGTCAGTATTAGTACCTCTACCTTTTAGCAGAAATAATGAACAGTTTAAAAATGCTAAATTACTTGAAAGGTTAAACCTCGCGGTGGTAATACCCCAAGATAGATTAACCCTAGAAAAAGTCCAGTTGGCATTACAACGCTTAAAAGATCTTAAGCCTTCTTATAAAAAACTGCAGGCTCATTTTCCTAAACATGCAGCATCAAAGATTGCAGATAAGTTAATCGCTTTATATAATTAATCTATGAGCACCCAAGAATGTGTTTTTTGTAAGATTGCCAAAAAACAGCTACCGGCACAGATTGTTTATGAGAACAAAGATTTTATAGCCTTTTTAGATATAAATCCTGTTAGTAAGGGGCATACGTTGGTTATTCCTAAAAAACATGTTACTGATTTCGCGGGGTTAGTCGAAGAAGACAAAGAATTTGTATATAACTACCTGCTTGCAGTGGAAGAGACCCGAAAAGTACTAGAGAAAAAATATAAACCCTATGGTATCAGAATAGGAATCAACACAGGTTCTTTAATTGAGGTACATCACCTTCACACCCACCTTGTGCCTGTATATAAATAACTGTCAACTATGCCAAATCCTAAATCAACTTTAACTCTTGCGGGGAAAAAGTATACTGTACAAACTGCGCTTTTACCCCAAGAGAGTAAAACAATAGAGTTTAAGTTTACCACAGCAAACTCGTTTAATGATATTTTAGTCTTTGAAAAATTTTTTACGGCATTGCACGGAATAAAAACCGGCTCATCTGTAACTCCTCTTTATTCTTTTGAGGTTACGGCTTCTTCAAAAGAGATTCTTTTTAGAATCGTAGCTGATAAAACAATTACTGAATTATTAAAAGGAGTGGTGGATTCACACCTTCATGTGGGTTCTTTTGTGGTAAAAGATTACGCACTTGTAACAGAGAATTATGAACGTGAAAACCTTGAAGGTCTATTGTTTGAACTTAAGCTTAAGAATCATTTTCTTTATCCGATCAGTGCTTTGCGAAAAGAGGTCACTGTCGATCCACTACTTTCCCTTTTTACTGTACTTGACTCTCTTGAGGTTGATCAGAAGGTAGATATTGTAATGGTTATAAGGCCTTTTATAGATGCAGTGTGGCAAGAGTATGCTAAAGAAGCCTTAAAGAATCTCGCTGAGGAAGGAGACATTCCAAACTTTGCAAAATATCTCTACTCAGGGGGACCTATCGTAAGGTTTATACGTTTTTTAGGAAAAGGGATTGACGCTTTAATAAAAAGTGCAAAACCATCTGATGAGAAAGGGGCAACTGTCTCTGCCCGGAAAGTTAATCCATTCATTAACGATGCCTTAAGCCAAATAAGAAACAAGATGGAATTTAGCGGATTTCAAACGAGGATCTTTGTATATGTAAGAACAGCTAGTAAAGAACGTACCTCTCAACTTGCAAAGCAGATACTTTCAGCGTTTCGGCAGTTTGATAACCATCCTTATCAGGGGTTTGAAGCTGAAGAGGCAACTAGAAAGTACGAAGAGTTTATTATAAGGGCACTTGATGCTTTTAGCCTGCAGATTCTTAATACCTCTGAACTTACAGCTTTGTATCATTTTCCGTATGTAGAAGATGTAACCATTTTTACTAAACACGAAGCTCGTCCATTACCCCCCCCTGCTGATATTCCTACGAAAAATTGTTTATTTTTTGGAAAGGTTACCCTTAAAGGCAAAGATACACTTTTTGGTATTAAAAAAGAGGATAAGCTTAGACATCTTTATATCCTTGGAAAAAGTGGAACCGGAAAGTCTACCATTATTAAAAACCTTGCAATCGGTGAAATCTTGCTGGGTTATGGGGTATGCGTGATAGATCCACATGGTGACCTTGTGGAGGATATCTTAAACTATATTCCGAAGCACAGAATAGAAGATGTAATTTACTTTAATCCAAGTGATACTGAGTATCCGATCGGATTTAATCCTGTACACTTGAAACCAGCTGAAAAAGAGTATAAAGATGTACTTGCCGACGGAATCTTAGCGGTATTTAAGAAACATTTTAGCCATTCATGGGGTCCAAGGTTAGAGTATATCCTTTACAATGCTATATTAGCTGTACTTGCTTCGCAAGGTACCACGATTCTTTCTATTCAGAAGATCTTAACAGATAAAAAGTATAGAAAAAGGGTGTTGTCTCATATTAAAGATCCTGCGATTCTTTATTTCTGGAGACAAGAGTTTGCAAGATTAGAAGAGAACAAGAAACTTATAACCGAAGCTTTGTCTGCTATCCAGAACAAAGTGGGTCGTTTCTTAGCACCGCGCATAATAAGGAACATATTAGGACAGACACGCTCTACCTTCAATATGCAAGAGATTATTAGGGATCAAAAGATCCTCCTAGTAAACCTGTCAAAAGGGCAGATAGGAGAAGAGAACGCAAGCTTGTTAGGTAGTTTACTTATCACCCGTCTTTTTTATACAGCGTTATCACAAGCAAAACAAGATTATGCATCACGTAAATACATGTCGCTTTATATAGATGAGGTGCAGAGCTTTACAACTGATGTGTTCCCAAGCATATTATCTGAGGCGCGAAAATATAAGCTTTCTTTAACTATTGCTCACCAGTTTATAGACCAGTTAGATTCTAAAACAGTCAATGCAATCTTTGGAAATGTAGGTAACATGATTATTCTTACCCTTGGTAATAAAGATGCAAAAATTATTGCAGAGGAGTTTAAACCATATCTTGAGCCGAGAGACTTTGTTAATCTTAGACAGTACCATATGTATGTAAAGATGTTGGTAGATCAAAGACCAAAACCACCTTTTAGTGCAAAAAGCGTAGATATACTTTATCGTCGCCATAATCTTAAAGAAGAAATCGTTAATCTTAGCCGTAAGAAGTATCAAACTCCTGTAAACATCATAGAAGAAAAACTCAATCGGTGGTTGAGTAGTTAGTGTTACAATATAGACATGATAATTGAAATTCTCTCTGATATTAGCAGAGCAGTGTCAAACTATCTTACTTACGTTAATATCGTAGGAGGGTTATGGATCCTTGCTGGAGTAGCAATCATTCTCCATGACAAGATAAACAAGATTGTTCAGAGCTTCCGTTTGAAAGAGGTATTTTTAGTCATCTTTGCGTTTGGGTTTCTTAGCGCAGTCTTTCTTTACCTTGTAGTTTTCACTTTTATTAACCCTTCAAAGATCCAAGCTTTATATGATGCTTTACTTGATATTCCTCAGACATTTATCTCAGATTATAGGTTTGACACTTTTACTATAGAAAAGGATGGAGAGAGATACCTTATCTCTTTTGAAAACCTTGAACCTGATAAACCTTTCGTTTATGTTTTAGGGGAGCCTCAGAAGAATATAAAACTTGTGCTTACATATTTTAATAAAGAAACCATTACTCTTGATGAGATTTTAGATGAGGTTGGTAAAGAACTATTAGAAATCGAAGATAATCCCAATGAGTATCGATATCTTACAGTTAATCTCTCTCAAAGGGGAGGAGTTTTTCTCACGATCTATTTTCAGAAGAACCTTCCTAAATACCTTGCCGAACCTCAACCTTTTGATTACAGATTTGGGAACAGCCAGATAAATGAGTCAGAATCTAAAGGTCTAGTCTTTTCATATGATGAGATTAAACAGAAAATAAGTAGATACTCAGATCCTAAGGTTAGGGATTCATTAATTACTTACCTCTATACAGGAATGGGATTGCTGTGGTTTTTAGGAGTAATCAGTCAAAGTGTACTACTAAGTTTGCTTTATCTGGCCTATAGGCTCATATTATCATTTTTAACTAAAGAATTTGATCCCCGCTTGAAACACTTTACCACTCCTATCGCTTTGGCAAGTAGCTTGATATATGGAGGCACTATGTTTATACTTCGAGAGGAATGGTTAATCTTTCTTATTGTAATCCCTGTAATGGTGTTTGTGCTTACTAACATGAAACTTAATAAACAATGAATATTTTAGTAGTTGGAGGAAAAAACTCCTATGCTGTAAAAAGATTACAAGGAGAGGCAGAAAAGCGAGGTCATTTCTTAGATGCAGTAAGTTCAAAAGATCTGGTACTTAACCTAAGTCCTAAAAAAATCAGCGTAAAGATTCTCCATAAAGAGCTTCTTATGAAAGACTATGATCTACTTTTTACCTATACAATAAATCCAAGACGCAAGTTTGATTGGATAATTGCCTTAAGGTATCTTCGTCAAAAGTATCCTCATCTAAAGATTGTGTACGAGAAATATAGCAAAAAGAAAGAAGCCTTTTTCTTTACTCAGGTATGGGACTATTATTTGCAACATAAAGAAGGGCTTCCTTTTCCAAAAAGTATAGTGTTTTATGATACAGCAGGACTAAAAAGAGCTTTACATATTATTGAGCCTCCTGCGATTTTAAAGGTCAATGCTCCAAAACTTGCAAGGCAGGGAAAAGGAGTATTTCTTATAAACTCCTTTAAAGAGGGTAAAAAGATTATAAAAGAATATCAGGCTACAGCTAATCGGTTCGTGCTTCGTGAGTTTATTCCTAATGAGGGCGATATAAGGTTCTTTACGGTAGGATATAAGGTTATTGCAAGTATGCGTCGAATTCCTAAAGAAGGGGAATTTCGAAGCAACCTCGCCCAAGGAGGAAAAGCTTTATCTTTTGATTTCCATAAACATCCTAAACTTACAAAACTTGCAGAGACAGCGGTTAGATTACTTAAACTTGAGATCGCAGGAGTAGATATCATGCTGCACAAGGAAACAAAACGTCCTTATATTCTTGAGATAAATCCAGGGCCCCAGTTTGCAGGATTAGAAAAGGCAACAGGTATTAATGTGGCAGAAGCTATCATTAGATATTTTGAAAGCTTGGTCAAATAGCCTTATCCCCTTTTACTTTACGCTCTATATACTTAGCAAAGATTGAGGCCACATCGATATTAAACGCTTTAGAAAACCCTTCAAAACCCGGGATTCTGTTTACCTCTAAGACATAATGATTTCCTTTTTCATCGATTACTATGTCTACTCCTCCGAAATCATAACCTAGTACCTTTTTGGCTTTTATAGCTAACTCTTTTAGGGTCGGAGTAAGGACAGCTGGCTTAACCTTGCCCCCGAGAGAAAAATTTGCGCGAAATTCACCTTCTGCTGGAATTCGTTGCATAGCCCCAAGCACATTTTCTTCTATTACAAGCACCCTGTAGTCTGCTTTTAATTTAAGGAACTCTTGAGCATAAAATTTACAGGACTTTTTACTATCAATCCCTTCTGTATAGGTATTAATTACGTCATAGAACTCATCTTGATCGGTGATCTTAAAGATCATTCCTCCTTTTCCTGCTCCTGTATGTTTAAGTAAGAAGGGTAGATGAAGCTGTTTACTGATCAGATGATATGAGTTAGCAAGCTCTTTGGTCGATATAAAATACATGCTTTTGGGTACAGGAATACCTGCATTTTTTAGAAAGAGTAACTGCCTAACCTTGCCTATGAGAGAGTAGTCACTAAGAAGTCCATTATCTATGACGTATAGATTCGAATATCTTTTAACAAGGTATGAAACAAGCTGAAGAGTTGTCATATTTATTCCGAATATCTCCCGTATAAAAAGCACGTCCCATTTATCAGGTTCTAAAGAAACATTCGTTTCTAAGATAATCTCATCTTTATTAAACAATATCTTCGTATGATCTACATACCAAAGATATGCGGTGTGTCCTTTCTGATTAAGGGCTTTTACTAATGCATTGGGTTCATATGCATCTTTAAAATGGCTGCTTATTGCGATGACTATATTCATACCATGATTATAATCTATTAATTGTGAAACTGCTTAAAGATTGTGATTTAACGGAATTTAATACATTTAAGGTCGCTGTAGAAACGCCACTGTTTATCGTCATAGAAAACTTAAAAGAAATAGAAGAATTAGACCCCCACCTACTAGAAGAGTCAGTAGTTTTAGGGGGTGGAAGTAATGTTCTTTTCGTGTCTTCACTCAAACGGCCTGTACTTCATATCACTACAAAGGAGATAGAGATTAAAGAAGTCAGAGGGAGCAAGATCTTAGTCGAAGCTAGCGCTGGGGTAAAATGGGATGACCTCGTAAAAACCACACTAAAACATCATGTATTTGGACTAGAAAACCTTTCAGGTATCCCTGGCACTGTGGGCGGA
This sequence comes from Candidatus Dojkabacteria bacterium, assembly GCA_015485585.1. GTDB lineage: Bacteria > Patescibacteriota > Dojkabacteria > S139-149. The sequence goes on from WFTI01000017.1 coordinate 12,153, forward strand.
GCTGTAGTGCAGAATATAGGAGCCTATGGGGTAGAGATCAAAGACTACGTAGAATCTGTAATGGTTTTTGATAAAAAAGATCGAAGCTTTAAAGAGTTTAAAAAAGCCAAGTGCCAATTCTCTTACAGAGATAGTATATTTAAGAGATCTTCTCGATTTATAATCGTTAAGGTCGTTTTGGCTCTACGGAATAGATTTGTGCCTATATTAACCCATAGTGAGGTTAAGAAACTTCTTGCAACAAGAGATAGACTAAATGCTAAGTTAGTAAGAGAAACTATATTATCTCTTCGTAAGAGAAAACTTCCCGATGTAAAACGATTTCCTAATGCTGGGTCGTTTTTTAAGAATCCTGTTGTAAATAAGGAGATACTTGAGAGATTGCTTAAAGAGTTTAAAGAGGTTCCTTATTATGAAACAGAGGGTGGGTTTAAAATACCCGCAGGTTGGTTGATTGAGAAAGCAGGACTAAAAGGTAAAAGATACAAAAACGCTATGATCTCCTCGCAACATGCCCTTGTGATTGTAAACTTAAACGATAAAACCGGTGAAGATATTCTTGAGTTAGCCTTATACATTAAGAACCGCATCAAAGATCTCTTTGGGATATCGTTAGTCCCCGAAGTAAAAATTATTACTGATTCTTCTTCGGCAAAGGATATCCTAACCTCTCTTTTAGCAACCTAAGTTTTGTAGAAGATAACTCTTTTGCTTTTTCAAGTCCCTCAGCAAGAATCTTATTAAGATACGTCTTATCAGAAAGATACTCGTTTATCTTCTTTCTAAGTGGTCGTATCATCTCTATAACTGCATCAGCAACATCCTGTTTAAACCGAGCATAGCTTGCTCCTTCATATTCTTTTTGAAGGGTAGCGATCTCTTTACCTGTAGCAAGGCTTAAGATAACCAAGAGATTTGAAATTCCAGGTTTTTTTACAGGATCGTATCGGATAGCCTTTTCTGAGTCTGTTACAGCACGTGTAATCTTCTTCCGTATAGTATCGTCATCATCTGTTAAGAAGATTACCCCCTTATAAGAAGGGGAGCTTTTACTCATCTTTTTAGTAGGATCAGCAAGATCCTTGATACGTGCTCCAACTTTACGTACCTTATATTGGGGGATCTTAAAAATTTCACCATATCTTTGGTTTATCCGTCGGGCAATCTCTTGGGTAAGCTCTACGTGTTGTACCTGGTCTTCTCCTACAGGTACGATATCGGCATCATAAAGTAGAATATCTGCTGCCATTAGTACTGGATAACACAACAGTCCTGTTCCAATACTTTTTTTCTCTTCTCTTAATTTTTTGACCTTGTCTTTATA
>WFTI01000018.1 GCA_015485585.1 Candidatus Dojkabacteria bacterium
ATGTAAAAGCCCTTTGTAATAGATTGTTTTTGGGGACCCAGACAGGTTGTTGGTAGTTAAAATGTTTTGTAATACTCCTTCTTCAAAAAGCTCTTCTGGAACAAGTTTTTTCTGTTTTAGAAACCATATAAAAATAATCCTTGTGATAAAAGTAATAATAAAATGACGTTTAAGTTCGTCAGAGTTAGCACCTATTTTAAGCTCTGCAATTGCCCAGTTAACCCACTTAATAAGCTCTTTGTAAAACTCTTTAGTGAGTGGCTCTACACTAAAGGTTTCAAGAAGTTTTGATGCGGTTTTGGGGCTCTGGGTTGCAAAGCTTGTTAACCGTTTTACGGGAGTATGTAACCCTTTAATCTCTTTTCCTACTACAAACGAGTATCTTCTAGGATTCTCAAGATGCCATCTTGCACCCTTTTGGGTAATTTGGGGAGTAAGCTGTATATAAGATAAACGCCAGTTTTGGCTGTTTTTAGGTACAAAAGCGATTAATGCTTTTGAATAGCCTGTGTTTTTTAATACTCTAAATACTTCTCTTACAAGTGACACTTTGCTTTCAATCGTTCGGTTATGATAAACAATACCTACTACAAGTTCATTCCTGTCATCAAGCTCTATGGGATGATAAACAGCTAGTTTAAGCTTCTTGATATCAGGACTTGTTTGATCTACTCTGTTAAATATCTGTTCATTTGGTACATCTTTATCGAATATCAGCCCTATAAGCTTTAAAAAATCTGACTCTGAGAATCTGTTAGATAATATACGTGCTATGTCTGCCTGCAGTCTATTTTTCATTAGGGTGTTCATATGAGAATTCTTCAGCGATTAATATTATCTCTTCGATGCTCTCAAGTTGATTTATCTTTGCCTGTATACGATCAATGTATTCGCTTGGTACAATCGTTTGCAGTTTCTTAAGTAGATACTTTTGGGCTTCTTGGGGTAATGGTTGATCTGTTATCAACGGGTTGATTTTGTATTTCTGAATAAACTCTGTAAGTGTTCTTTTTAGTTCTTTAAGATTATATTTTGGAACAATATCCCACTGGTAGATCGCTGTATCAAGTGCTTTAAGGTAGTCTAGAAGATCTGTATAGGTTGCTTTCTTATAAAGAAGCTCAAGAATTGGACTAAGTTGATTTTTTATACTTTGTGAAGATCCTTTGCGAACGTCTTTTGGGGCTTTAATAAAGCCTCGTAAGAGTGTGTAATTTTTCCATCCCTGATCGCTTAATTTGTACCCTTTTTCAGATGATGTTGCCTCGAAATAAGAGAAGCCATCTTGTGGGGATATCAGATGATGGGTTTTCTTATCTGAACCCTTACCTTGATTTTTTGTTTGCGATATCGCATAAAAAACAGGTATCTTTCCTTTGCGGGTAAATATAACCATCTGAGGATACGGCTTTTTAGCTGGATTTTCCACTTTATCTATTGTTCTACGGATTTTAAGTTTAAGTGGCATATTCTCTAGTTTCTTTTTCTCTTCTTCCGAAAGGTTTTCGTATATTGCCCGATATTTGGTGTCCCAAGAGGTTTTGTCTTTTAAGAGTTCTTTTATTTTGTTAGCATATGTTTTAACAAGGTTTTGCCATTTTTTATCAAGCTCTTTCTCGTTGATATATCGTTCGGTGTAGAATTTCTCAATCAACTCTTTCTCTTTGGGAGTTAATATGGCAGTATCATTTCCGAAGAGCAAGGTGGCAAGGCTCTGTTTTAAGGTGGTGATAGCCTTGATGTTAGTAATACTTTCTCCCGTAGACGTGGGAAAATAATTATATATCTCAATCGTATCAAACACCTTTTTGTCAATTCGGTTTATTCGCCCTACTCTTTGTACTACTCTGCTTGGATTGTAGGGGATGTCATAATTTATAATACGGCCTGCCCTGTGGAGGTTTACCCCTTCTGATAGCACATCGGTGGCTACCAGAATGTGATAATTATCTTCTTGTTGAGGATATGAAGCATCAAAGTTTTTAAGTACCTCTAGAATATGTTTGTTCGTGCGTTGCCTATGTTCTCCTGTAAATTTTAATGTCTTGTATTCAGTAATATTTCTAGATAGGAAATTAGCCATGTAATCGGCTGTATCCTTATATTGGGTGAAGATAACGATCTTTTTGTTTGATTGCTTATTAAGCATTAAGAGAATTACTTTTTTAAGGTCTTGAAGTTTTGGATCATGTTCGGTTAGTTTATTAATCACCTCTTCGTCGTGACGATCTTCTAAGGCGAACTCTTTGAACCACGTTTCCCATATATTTTTTAGAATCTTGTAGTCGTGTAAGAGATCATCTAAAAATTTGGGTTTTAGGTCTTTTTTATAGATCTTTATAGGGGCTTTAGAACTTTGATCTTGGTATTCTTCTGTCAATTGTTCTAGGGTGGTAACGTCTTCATCTTCATCACGTAAAATCTTTTCAAGGTCTTCTACCTTGATCTTCCCTTTTTCAGTAATAGGCAAGTAACCTTTCTGGTTTAAGAAGTTGATAGTTAATTCATATGCTTTTATTTGATTTTTGAGTGTTTTGTAGAACGCATACATTGAGCTTTCAAAACGGTGTACCAATATATTTCTTATTATGAACGCTAGCTGTCGCTGACTTGCTCGAGCTTGATTAACAGATTTTACGTTATAAAAGTCTTTTATCTCATTTTCATATTTCTTAATTGCTTTGGTTAAGATATAGTCAAGCGGTCTATAACGGGCTCCTTTAAAGCCGTTGTATTTTTTATCGGTAAGCATACTGTATGGGGCTGCCATAGTACTTAGTGTTACGCTTTTAGGAGTATCTTCTGATGAACCTATGAGTTTTGAGAGTGTGTCATAGTACTTGTTGAGATCTTTCTCAGAGAGGTGGTAGGTGAGCTCGATTGGTCCTTTTATTTTAGGAAATTCAATACCTCGTCTTTTTAGATCTTGTCTGTACCGTTTGATTCGTTTAAGGTCTTCCCTGGTTCTTCTGATAAGAACCGGAGCGATGATACGTAATAATTTCTTTCTTATCTCTAAGATTATCTCGTCTCGTTGTTGAGCATCACTTTTTCGGGCATCTTGATAGTCTTTCTGAAGTTGATCAAGCTCTTCTTGTAATGAGGCATATTCTGTAGGTAAGGTCGTATATTTTGATATCTGGAAGAGTTTAATGATATTTAGCACCTCCGCGGGAGTATTATTATAAGGTGTAGCTGTAAGAAGTATTACCTTATTACCAAGGGTAAGTTGTTGTAGTGCTTGATAGCTTTGTGTGTCGTCGTTTCTAAATTGATGGGCTTCATCAACTATAATAAGTTTAGGATCATCAATGTTTTTATAATGTTCTATAGCTTTCTTAATCCCTTGGGATGAAGATGAAAAGACACTCCCCGGTAACCTAAACTGTGTTTTATATCTTTCCCATTGTGGAATAAGACCCGGGGGTGAGATGATAATTACCTGCGTTGTAGGATTACGTAAAACCCAATTGTAAGCAATTGTGCTAGCTATTATACTTTTTCCTAAACCTACTACATCTGCAAGTAATATACCGTCGAATTTATCAAGTTTATCTAGTCCTTCAAGGATAGCATCTTTCTGATATTCAAAACTTTTAAATTGTCGCGAAATATCATGGGGAAATTTTACTTCTGAATAATCCGTTGAAAGTTTAAAGTATTCATACACGACCTTAAGAAACAGTTCGTATGGAGTATATTCTGCAATTGGCCACAATAACCGTTTTAAAGTAGGCTCTACTTCACTTATGTTTTCTTGGTTTAGAACAGGAATGGCGTCTTCCCATAATCTCTCAAAATATTGTTTAGCCTGTTCATAGATATAGGGTTCGGTACCTATTACATTTATCTCGTTTTGACCGCCTAAGCCATGATAGGTGAAGTTACTTGAGCCGGTAATTACAATATTAGACCTAATATGGTCTGAATTTTTTCGGGTTAAAATGTAAAGTTTTGCATGGTGCGGATCGTGGGTTTTTCTAATCTCTAAGGTTCCGTTTTTTAATTTTTCTATAAAGAGTTCTAAAGCTTTAGCAGCCTCTTTTGTATCAAGTCGGTTGTCTTTTTCAAAGGCTTGTTTTATTTCATTAATTAGAATTGTTTGTATTCTACTCTGCCTGCTATATGATAGATTCGAAGGAGACATATATACAACCAACCTGTTAGTTATAAAATCTGTATCAAGCCCAATTAGAACACGTATATTTAGGTTTCGAAGACTACTATGGGTCATAATAAAACCTGAGAAATAGAAGAATCCAACAAGCATATCTAGTTGAGAGAAGTCGTCAAGATTCTCAAAGATTTCGCGAAGATTAGCATAAAAGGGGCTTCTGGAAGATCCTTCTGTTCCCTGAATCGTCCGAATATCTCCGAAAATAATATGCATAGAGGATTATATCAGGGGACAAGGTAGTACTTTTGAGGGATGTTGCACTTACAGGGACTTGGTTTGTAACTCTCTTAGGTGCTGTGCAGCGACTACGTGAAAACCATCAATGAAGGCAATTTCATCTGGGTTCATATGAGGAAGGGGACTATCGATTACACATATCCCAGCTTGGAGGTACTGCATTACTTTAGGGGGAATTGTAAGATTCGATATAGGAATTTGTTCGATAGTAACACCACTTCGTATTATTTTAGCCTTTTTGACTGGTATACGTGCGTGTAAGCCGTCCATTTTATGGTGTGAGGGCACTTTGTTTGCCATTGATTCATCAGGGGAAAAGCCAATATGGTACTGCCTATCAAAAGGGTTAAAATATACTATGGCGGCTCTAACTCTACCTCTTTGCCATTCCGATGGAATATCTGGGAGGTTAAGTGAAGAAATGGTAACTGCATGAGCCCCGTAGCTCTTAACTGTTGCTGCGCTTTTGTTGCTATTAGGTAGATTAATGTAGCATTTTCAGTTAAGAGCGAATAGTAGAAACTACGTACCTCTTCTTTATATCTGAACAATTGTTCCCCAAAATGCATAGGAGAAGTATAACCTACTATCTCTCCCTGGACCACATCCTGCATCAAGTATAAGTCCGCCTGGTTTTATGTGTTGGGTAAATTGGTCTAGTGCCTCTATAGGAGCAAAGTTTGCAACACGCTTAGCATAAATTTCGGCAAAACGGTTGTACCAGTTTATTGTGGGGTTGGGGGGCATTGTTAAATTATAGCAATTATTTAATTAACAAATTCAACATATTCTTTGACAAAAACGTAATATCTGTTACCGTATAATGTGTAAAAAGCCCGAGTACTCCTCATCTTTTAGAGACG
>WFTI01000019.1 GCA_015485585.1 Candidatus Dojkabacteria bacterium
CCATATCTACTCATACGGTCTTTAACCGCCCTCTCAAACCGCTGCATAACCTCAAGCATCACATCAGTTAACAGCTCACCAACCATGCGCACACGACGGTTAGAGAGATCATAAGGATCTTCAAGTGGTAGCACACCTTTATTAACCAAAATAAGGTGTTTTACTATCTCTACAAGATCTTTGGTATATAGTTTTGGTTTCTTAAAGTCTAATCCTAACTTAATATTTAACTGATAACGCCCGACCTCTCCTAAGTTAAAACGAGAAGAGCTAAAGAAGAGACTACGTACAAACCGATTAGCCTTCTCATAAGTTACGAGCTCATTGGGGCGAAGTTTCGAATATATCTCTAAAACCGCTTCTTCTTTGCTACGCGTATTATCCATTGCTAAGGTTGCATCTATATACCCCCATTTGTCAGTATCTTCAAACATCTGTTTGATCTGGGCGGTATTATAACCTTTTAATGCTCTAAGAAGGGTGGTAAACAGTATCTTTCTACTTTGACGACCTAATGAAACCATTATTACGTTCTTCCGATTGATATCTATCATGTACCAGGTGCCTACTTGGGGCACGAGGCGAGCTACATATTTATTAGGGTTTGAAAGGCTTGTTTTTCCTTTTTCAAACATCACCCCCGAAGCTTTAAGAATCTGGGGTCTTACCATGCGTACAACTCCGTTGATTACAAAGTATCCTTCTGAGGTTAAAGCCGGAACATAACCAAAAAATACGGTTTGAGTCTGCACTTTTCCTGTTTGGAGATTCGTAAGCCTTACCTTTACATAAACAGGATAAGCATAAGTAAGGTCATAAGTCAAAGCCTCTTCAAGGGTATATTCAGGTTCACGAATCTGAAGGTCTAAAAACTCTACCTTCCACATCCGTCCAAGAGTATCGGTAATGGGATTTATACTCTGAATTGCCTTCCAAAGTCCTTCGTGTAAAAACCGATTATAAGATTCTTCTATTAACTCAAAAAAACCTTGAAAAGGAAGGTCAAAATCAGACTTTCCTAGGTTAATACGTTGAGAAGTAACCTTATTTGCCATTTGAGTATCCTATAAAGCTTATCTTAGTTACTATCTTTTGTAAGCAGTTTATCTATTAACTGCTTCATCTCTTCAGCTTTCATATACCCAAGAATCGGATAACCCTCACATTCGCTGTTAGGATCTTTGTTCTCTAGGTTGTTTTTACATACTACAAAAAGCGGTGTACCAAGGCCTAGCTCTGCCATTGTCTTTGCACGCCTATTTAAGCCATAACCTAGTGTTTCTACATATTCAGACGGCAATGGTGCCCCTGCTATCCGATTAAGTACATACTCTTGATCTTCTTTATAAAGAGCATAAGGATCTTCTGATAACTTCTCTACACACTGCGTAACCTGCAGCTTTATTTCATCAGGCAGTTGGGCTAATTTTACAAGCTCCTCATAGTATTTGTCAATAGGTGTAGTCACAAGCTTTCGGGTATATAATGACTTATAGATGTTTTTAACAAACTGCAAATAGCCTTTTTTATAATTTTTCCTTACACATTCTGATACTACAATAGCAGGCTCTGAGACAGATTTATGGCTCTCTACAGCGATAAAGTGTTTAAATACCCAAGCTATCTTTCCCTCATTGATTAAAGATTCTAGTTTGTTGAATTCATCTACCATAAAACGTTGACACACTGGGCACCCGAAATCCGTATAATCAAAAACAATAACTTTCGCTTTGTTTATGTCTCCTACCACGGCAGAATCACTAATCTTACTAGGAACAAACAAAGGAATCTCACCTATCTTATCGATATTATACGTAGATTGTCGAGCATTAAAGATAATAAACGCCCAAATAACAACCCCTATTAATGCCAACAGTATCCAAGTAATGTCAATCTCTATGGTTTTCTTTGCAGATTTTGATTTTTCCTTTTTGCGACGGAAAATCACCAGTAAACCTCTTCAGACTTAAATAGCGCTAGGAGTATTATATACTAATCTTGTTCAAGATGCAAATGCTTTTACCCTTCGCATTATACGGCCTAAAGTAAGAAGATAAAGTACTAACCAAATAATTCCCCCAAAAGGTAACAATTTAATCAAGAGCACAAAGGTCGGATAAGCCAGAATCAACAATAGTCGATAATCAACCTCTTTAATATAAAACCTTATCCAATTAGCAAGATAAATCGGTACAAAGTAAGTAGAAAGCAACAACGCAGCAATCGTAAGAAACATAAGCCCAAAGAAAAGTCCCATCAGGAATGTAAAACCTAAACTAGCAACAAACGAAAATACGGCAAACCCGCTAAAACCTAAAGCAATAACAAGACCCACAATAAAATCACGCTTAAGAGTTTCACCCATCTCTTTTTTGTTGTGCTCTAAGAAGATTATACGCCCCTTAGCAGTGCCCCATATTATAAGGGCAACAAATGAGACAGCAAATGCTTTGACAATCGCATTAACGATATTTTTCAATTTATCTCTTGCAACCTGTTCTCGTTTTGGGGTTTGTACCTTTATGTCTTTTTCGCCACTTACAGTAAGATTATCTATATCTAACAGCTTTGTATCTGAAACACTCACCTTAAGATTCCCCCTTACGGTTCCCGTAAGCTCTACCCTTGCAGCTCCGATATAGGTATTGTTGGTGTTTATCTTTCTTCCTATCACGTTTTGGGCACCTATATAGAGGTTTCCTCTGGTAAAAACATCATTAAAATAAACGGAATTAGCCCCAATATATACACTGTTTAATAGATTAAGGTTCTGGGCTCTTGTTTCGCGTGCTCCTACTATTAGGTTCCAAGCCTCGGTGTCTTCAATACTTGCTGTTTCAGCAAAAAGAAGAATATTTCCTGAAACATATGTATTCTTGATGCTTATATTTCTGCCAAAAACCGCTAAGTCTCCTAAAACACAAGCGTTTTCTAACGTAACAAACTCATCTGCTTTAATGGTATCAGATTCGTATACTTGCTCATATCCATCACATATATTGCTCTGAGCACGGATATTAAGAAAGAAACCTTGAGTCAAACCTACAATTAAAGAGATCACAACTCCGAACAAAACTGTTAACACAACACTTTTAAAAGACCACTTGGCAAAGTTTGACATACAATATTATATCAACTCTCTAACGGCCTCTATATCATTCCACGGATACTCAGTAATACCGAAAGCTAAGCTCTGCTCATGCCCTTTCCCTGTAATTGCTACAACATCGTTAGGGGATGCCTCTTTGATAGCTTTTTTGATCGCCTCTTTACGAGAATCAGGATGCATTTTGAAAAAGGAATAGATTACCTTACCTGTTTTGGTTACAAATCTTTCAACATATTCTGCGTATTTTTCATGGGTCTGTATTTCTTCTATCTTTTTTATACCTTCTAGGATCTCTCTGTTGATATCATACAACCTTTCACGTCGTGGATCTTCAGCAGTAAGATAGATAGAATCAGCATATCTTGCGGCTATCTCTCCCATTGCTTTGCGTTTCGTTTTATCTCTTTCTCCGGCGCATCCGAAAACCACACGCAGTTTACCGCCCCTTTCTTTGGCAACCTTTGATAATACTTTAAGTAAAGCCTCTAAAGCAAGGGGAGTATGCGCAAAATCAACCATTATAAGAGGATTTTTAGAAAGTATTGTACTTCTTCCTGTAGGGAATTTAAAACTTTCTAACTTTTTAACCGAGATATTAAAGGGTATCCCTAAAACATCTAAAACATTGCTAGCTAAGGCTAGATTAAAGACCATAAAATCAAAGTAAGTGTTGATATTGCCGTGAAAATTCTTAGAAGGGGTTCTAAGAGTATAGTGAATAGTGGGGGTTACATCAAACGACCATCTGTTGATATCGATCCCGTATTTTCCTTTAGTACCAAAATTCACCCTTCTTATCTTAAATCGTCTTTCACCTACTTTAGAAAAAATATCTTTTATTCCATCGTAAGCCTGTTCTGAAACTACCAAAGTACCCCCTGGTTTAATATGTCTTAATGCTATTAGGGTTTTTGCATATCGATACCGTTCAAAATTGCGATGATAATCAAGGTGCTCTTTATCAATATTTGTAATCACCGCTACATCAAACTTAATACCCGCCACCCGAAGCTGTACAAGAGCATGTGAAGTTACTTCAAGAATAACAAAACGTATCTTTTCCTCTTTAAATTTCTCAAAAAACGCTAATAGTTCATCTGTACTTGGAGTTGTGGTGTGAAGCCCTGTGGTGGTTGAATGCTCAGAATCTCCATCAAACCATTTTGCAGAGATTGTTGTAATCATACTAACCCGATTGCCTGTTTCTTTTAGGACATGGTAGATCATAGAAGATGTCGTTGTTTTTCCATCGGTTCCTGTAATACCGATTAATATGAAGTCTTTAAAATCATACTGATAAAAAGGAAATACTTTGCTTGCCACTACAGCTTCTTTTAAATCTTTTTCATTAAATGATTTAACGAGATCTTTAAATAGTTTCTTTACACCTTCCAGACCTTCATTAAAGTATTCTTTTCTGATAGGCTCTTTTCCCTCTATCAAAAGGTCGCGCAATATTTTTAGAAAATCAGAAAATTCAACGATATCGATCTTGTTTGTTTGTGCGTATTCTATCAGAGGATTAGAGATATTAAAGGCTAATGGGGTTGTAATGATGTAAGCCTTATTTTCAGGATGAAAATATTTTTTAGGATCAACATCTTGTTTATAAAAACCATCAAGCGGTAAACTGGTATCTTTTAAAGGATTAAGATCACTTGCAGTAAGATACAATCTGTCTGGGAAAGCCCTTTTTAGGTAACTAAATATTTTTGCCGTATTATGGACTCCCTTGCCGTTTATTCCTAAAAAATGTATGTGCAAGACCACCTTCAAGAAGTATATCAAAGATATCTGTTCTTAAGGTATTCTATCGCTGAATCGGGTGAAAGATACCTACCTGTAGCCCTAGTCATTAACTCTTTCGGAGGATACATGCTACCATATTGATGGATCTTTTCGCGCAAGAAGTTAATTACCTTTTTAATACCCTCAGGATTTCCTACAAGCTCGTTTATCGAAGCGTTTAGCTCTTTTTCTAATTGGACTGCAAGCTGCATTGACATTACGGTTCCCATCGAGTATGTGGGGAAATATCCTATATAACCTTCGCTCCAGTGCACATCTTGCAAAACTCCTACAGTATGGTTTAGAACCTCTATTTTGAGAAGATCCATAAACTGTTCTTCCCAAAAACGGGGAAGATCGGAAACCTTAATGGTTCCTTCTAATAAGCTCTTTTCTACGTTGTAACGAATAAAAATATGAAAATGATAGGTTACTTCATCTGCTTCTACCCTTATAAGGCTTGGTCTTACCAGATTAAAATAATGTACAAACTCTTCAAAGTCATACTTTTTGAAGTTTTCTCCAAGTGCGTAGAAATCTTCTAACCACAGTTTTAGGAAGTTGGGGTTTCTACCTACTATATTCTCCATAAAACGCGATTGTGATTCAGCAACCGCATAAGCATCGCCATGGCCTTCAATCGGCGTATAGTAGAGGCGCTTATCAACCAATAATGCGTGAAGTGCATGCCCCCACTCGTGAACTACTGCCGAAAAGCTGCGCCTAAAGTCAGTATCATGATACCATGAAGTAATGCGTACATCCTCTGCCCCAATACTTATTGTAAAAGGATGCGCTGATACATCAAGCCTGCTGTGCAAACTATTAAAACCTAAATATTTCAGAACCTTATATGCAAGTGCCTGCATCTTCTTTTTGTTGTAGGGTTCTTTCTCTAAAGGAGAATCTGCCTTATAATCAGGTCTATTTGTTATTTGTTGGAACAATTCTTTTAAAGCAGGAATAAAAGTACTCCAATATTCTTCTAGGTCTTTGACTATGAGCCCCTCTTCATAAAGATCTAGATGAGCATCATATGGGTGTTCTTTATAACCTAGATACTCCGACTTCTTTCTAGCGAGGTTAAAAATTTTCTCAAGATAAGGAGCAAAAGACTCAAAGTCTCCTTTGGGTTTTGCTTTCTTCCACACCGAAAAGGCTTTAGCGGTAAGTTTAGTAAACTCACGCACAAACTCAGGAGGAAGTTTCTTATAATAATCGATCTGTCTTTTAAGAACCCGTATTACTCCTTTCTCGTAATCGTTTAATTTCTCGTATTCGTCGTAAGCATTCTGAACAAGCTTTACAAATTCCTTATCTAACACTAGCTCTTGTAATAAAACAGTATTCTCAGCTTCGATTACACTTCGCATATTATCTGCTCCTTCGGGCATGTATGTGTTACGATCCCATGCCAGTAATGATAATGCCCCTGATAACGCCCATATACGTCGGTATTTCTCAAGTATCTCTTTAACTAACGGATGTTTAAAGATCTTTGCATCACTTCTCATGTTCTTCTTGCGTATCTATTTTATGTAGCCTCTCACCTCCTACACGCTTAAGGTCAGTCACAAACAGGGTAGCTTCACGTATATTCTTAAGACCAAAAAATTGTTTAGTAAGACGTTCTAATCCATAAGAAAACCCAGCTTCAGGAGGCATACCCCACTTAAAGGCTTGTAAATAAAGCTCATAGCGTGAAAGATCATCGCTTATCTTTGAAAGGCTCTTTACAAGCTCATCATAATCATTAATACGCCATGTTCCCGACAACACTTCAAGTCCGTTAAACAGAAGGTCGTAGCTTAACGATTCATCTTTATTCTTCGGATCATCACGTGTATACGGATTTTTATTTGCCTTAAAATTAATAGCCCAAACAAAGGGGGTCTTATACTCTCGTTTTACGTATTCACCGATTATTCTTTCATCTTCTGGGTCAAGATCAAGCTCTTCTCTGTCTGCAGGTTTTCCGGTTTCTTTCTCGATAATCTTTAGTATCTCTTTAACCTTAAGTCTTGGCCATTTTTTGTCTATACCCTCTAAGATAGAGTACCCGGCTTTTTTGAGCTCGTCGCCAAACCTGTCGATTGCCTTAAGCAAAGCCTCTTTTAAGATCTCTTCAGCTGTGTCTATAGCTTCGAAATAGTCATTAATAAAAGCCATCTCACCATCAATCTGGGTAATCTCTAAAAGATGGCGGGCTGTATCGTGTTTTTCAGCTCTAAACACTGGTGTAACACAGTAAACCCTCTCAAACGCTCCCAACATAATCTGTTTATAGAACTGAGGACTCTGAGCAAGATAAACCGTGTCTTTGTCAAAGAAATTTACCTCAAAAACATCTGCTCCACTCTCTGAAGGAGAAGCCATTAAAGTAGCGGGTCTGAATTCAACAAACTCTCTTTTCTCGAAAGCTTCACGCAGGTATTTTAAAATAGCTGCCTGAACCTTAAAAATCAATGCCTTTTTGGGGTTCCTTATAACTAGGGGGCGGTAATCAAGCTCAGTATCAAGATTAAGATCAAGCTCTGGCAAGTAATACTTGATAGGCGGAGCCTCTTTAATAGGCACTACCACGGTAATCTCTGGATTCTTAATCTCCACCTCTGGCTGTTCACGCCCTGTTTCAACCACATCACCTTCTATATAGAGTACACTTCCGGGGTGAAGATCTAAAACCTTTTTCTTTTCTTTTTCATCTTCTATAACAACCTGAAAAAAACCACGCCTATCACGGACTACAAGAAAAACTATTTTCCCGATGTCCCGGATCTTATGAAGCCATCCCTTTGTCAAAACCCGTTTACCTACATGTCTTTTAAGCTCAGAAGAAAGAACGCGTTCTGACATACCCATGATTTTACCATGTAAATGTTATAATTAAGAAGCTTTACGGTGGTGACCATAGCTCAGCGGTAGAGCGCCTGCCTGTGGAGCAGGTGGTCGCGGGTTCGAATCCCGCTGGTCACCTTTTTTATTAACGAGATTTACATTCCCTTGTGAGTAATCAATAATGAGCTTACCGTCAAGGTGGTCTACCTCGTGCTGAATAACCCTTGCGTAAAATCCTTTGTATATTTCTTTATATGTGTTTCCTTCTAGATCTTGATATGTAATCTTTATCTTCTCATAACGGGGAACCGGTACCAGCACATCAGGAATGCTTAAACAACCTTCGGTATCAGTAATCTTTTCATCTCCAACAGGTTTAATCTTAGGATTGACGAAGAAACGAAAAGTTCCATCGTCAAAAAAAACGACAAAAATCCGTTTTAATATTCCTATCTGAACTGCAGAAAGACCCACACCTTCCATTCCAACCTGAAGAGGGGCACTAAGTAAGGCGATCTTTAACTGATCAGCTATCTGTTTTAAATTGTCGCCAAAATCTACAACAGGCTCTGATACCGACCTTAAAAGCTTACGATCTTGTAGATTATGATAAACCAAGATACGAGGATAAGAGATCTTTCTCACCTTCGAGACCCTACTTTAACCTTATCTCTATCAAGCGAGTTTAAAAACTCATCAAGTTTAAGTTTAGTATTATAGTCGCTTTCAAAAACATCTTTATATTGATTCCAGTCTATCTTTTCAGGAAGAGGAACAAGATATGAGGCTGCATCTTGCACTAAGGGATTTCTTTCTCGCATTACAATAAAAAGTTCGACCAAAAATGCACTAATAATCAGAATGGTAGTAAAAACCATCACCAAACGCCATTGTACTCGAAGTTTATATCGAATCGGAGTCTCAATCGAGGGCATACATGTCTTTAAATGATATTACCTGATGTGCTCTAAATACCACAAATGTTACAGTATATGTACGTTTTACCTTATTACTTTCACGCTCAACCTCATAACTTACACTCACCACCTGAGGCATAAATATACTCTCTTCAAGATATTTAACAAAATAGATCATTGTATAGTAATCTCCTTCAAGAGTTACATTAAAGGTAACCGGTGAAACCGCTGTAATACCCTGTTCTTTAAAATTACGTTCGATCTTTGAATTTATATTCTCACTAAAAGCTACATTTACTAGTTTTACTCCTACCCTCTCAGCAAGATCTTGAAGATGGATAAGCAAAAACGAATAGTTGTAATCATAAGGAAAGATAAAGTTTAACCTTTGTAAAAGGGCATCTTGACTCTGGATCTCAGAAGAAAGTCGGTAAAGTTTTTTCATCTTTGCATCAAGCTGGGCAGAGAGCTCTTTATACTCTTTTACCTTACGCCGTGTAGCGATTATGTTCCCAACCGCTGGCCTTATTACAAACAAGACAACAGCTGCCACAAAAAATATAACCAGTACATTTGTAACAGCAACCCTTATAACGAAATTCTGTTTTAACTCACGTATTAATGTATCCATGTTCTACTCAAATTCAAAATTAATCTCATACTCTATAGTACCGTCTTTTCGCCGATCTAATGAAATTCGCAAGGTGTCTTGCTTTACCTCCACTGCATTTTTGATGTTTTCTTGTAAGGCACTTGCAGCAGTAAATGACTCAGCAGTACCAGTAATACTTACTGCTTTGCCTGTAAAAGAAACATTTTTTAGCTCTACCCCCTCGGGAATCATATAATATAGCTTCTCATTGTATTGATAAACCGAGAAACGCGTAGTTTTAAGTTTAGATAAGTTGCTAGCAAATGTGTGGAGATAGTTAACCTTCTGCTCTAACTGTTGTTCATTCTTGATAAGTTTTATCTGATATTCGATCTGACGTTCTAATTTCAAAATCTGCGAATCATACATAGCATGGGTAATAAACACTAAAACTATTGTTGCTTCAATCACCATCACAATGTAACGAATCACAAAAGATAGCCATAAAAGAAACTTCTCTTGGGCAGAAAGGGTATAGATATTATCAAACAGCAGATTAACGACTATCTCTTTTTTTCTTTCTATTGGAGGAGCCAATAGATTTTTTACAGCCTGCTTAAGATTCTTTACATCCATTAAATTAGTATAACCCTATTTTGACTTCTGAGAAAGGAGCTGTTTAACGGTAAGATGTGGTTCTTTTAAAGATTTAAGGATCGGTATAAGCTCTGAGTATGAAAGTCTTCCTTTTCTTAATCGGCTCAAGAGTTCACCAAAAGGAACATCGGTAAAAAGTTGCACCTTCTCTACTGTTTTATGTACGCTGGTTAGGTTCGCAAACACCACATGAGTAGAGTGACATTTTCTACACTTGATAATAGCCACAAGATTAGTGCCGAATGCTCCTTCAAGAGTGATGTCATTAGGGGTATATTTATATCCACACCTGTCGCAATAAGCTACGTGATCTTTAAGAATCTTCTCTTTTAGCCTAATTTCGGTATTAGAAGGCTGTGATATAATTGGTAACATGGTAGATTTTGCCTTCTTACGGTTTCTCCGCTTCATAAAATAATTATACCACTCACATGAAGCCCAAATCTAACAAAACCCCAACCCATGACGAGATTAAAGAGATTCTAAAGATAAAAAGTAAACCGAAGAAGCTAACAAAAAAGGCCTTACTTAGCGACGAAAATATTAAAAAGTTAATCCAGACAGGAAAAGAGAAAGGCTTTGTAACAGATGAAGAGATCTTTTCTGCACTGGCCGATTGGGCTGAACCAGAAGCCATAGATAAACTTTTTGAGATCCTTGAAGAGAAAAATATTCCTATCAAGTATACGGATGAAACTGTAAAGAAACAAAAAGAAAAACCTCTAACGTTAGAAGACAAGATACGGATTCTTAAACGTATTATGGCAAGTGCAACAGGTAATCCGCTTCGTTCATATCTTAATGAGATTAGTAATATTCCGATTCTTACAGCAGAAGAAGAGGTAGAACTGGCAAAAAGGATAGAGAAAGGAGATGAAGAGGCAAAACAGCTCTTTATTCTTGCAAATCTTAGATTAGTGGTAAGCACTGCAAAAAAATTCGCAAAGAGTGGACTTGATTTTCTAGATCTTATACAAGAAGGAAATAAAGGTCTTATGAAAGCAGTCGAAAAATTCGAATACAAACGAGGTTGGAAGTTCTCGACCTACGCTACCTGGTGGATAAGACAAGCCATTACACGTGCAATTGCTGACCAATCACGTACTGTAAGGATTCCTGTACATATGACTGAAAGGATAAGTGAGCTAAAAAAGATCGAACATGAGCTAACAACCAAACTAGGAAGACGCCCTACTATCGAAGAGTTATCAAAAGCCTCAGGTTTGCCGGTAGAAAAGATACTCTACATTCAACGCATAGCTCAATCTAAGGTATCTTTAACCGGAGACAGGGCTCCTCAATCGGCAGAAGAAGACGCAGTCTCACTTATTGAGACAGTATCTGACGAAGATCTGGTGGAGGACCCCGCAAAAGACGCTGTCAAGAAGATCCTGATGGAGAAGCTCATGAAATATATAGAGAAACTTCCTGAACGCGAGAGACAAGTACTTGAGCTAAGAACCGGAATAAGAGATGGAATCTCAAGGACCTTAGAAGAAGTCGGGAAGATGTTTAACGTAACACGTGAGCGCATACGTCAGATAGAGGCACGAGCCATTCAGAACCTAAAACGCATCGCAAAAGAAGAGATGGAGAAAGAAGGTAAGAAGGAAAAACAACTAAAAGAGACATCACAGGCTACCTAATCAATAAGTATTAACTTTCTCAACCTGCATTATTTCCATTATTGTCGCACCACCTCCAACAATGTAGAAAGCACAAAGCGGGGGCAGAGAGTCTGCTACTCCCTACCCCCGACTTCTTAGAAACGTCTCATATCCTACATCTCTACGTCAGGTTCGGCAGGCTCATCTTTTTTCTTCTCTTCTTTCTCTACAATAACTGCTTTAGTAGTAAGCAACATTCCTGCCACTGACGCGGCATAAGTAATAGCAAGTCTTACTACCTTTAGAGGATCGATGATACCTGCTTCCATCATATCTACAAATCGGTCATGTCGAGCATCGTATCCTTTGCCTTCACGGATCAAGGTTGCCTCTACAATACCAGGCTCTTTACCAGCATTAATCGCTATCTGGCGCAAAGGTTGACGTAATGCTTCAAGAATGATCTTGGCTCCGATCTTTTCAGCCTCTTCAAGCTTCTCCTCTTCAAGTAGCTTCTCAACTGCTTCACGGGCTTTATAGTAAGCTACTCCACCTCCAGGCACTACTCCTTCTTCTAAAGCAGCGCGGGTTGCGTTAAGAGCATCTTCGATTCTGTATTTAATCTCTTTAAGCTCGGTCTCACTTGCTGCTCCCACACGGATTACAGCAACACCACCTGTAAGCTTAGCCAATCGTTCTTCAAGCTTCTCTCTATCATAATCTGAATCTGTAAGCTCAATCGCTTTCTTAATCTCAGCGATACGTGCCTCAATAGCCTTAGGATCACCCTTACCATCTACAATTACGGTGTTCTCTTTACCTACAATCACCTTACGCGCATGACCAAAGTCTTCAACTGTTATTGCATCAAGCGAACGACCGGTTTCTTCGCTTATGTAGCTTGCTCCTGTCAATATACTAATGTCTTTTAAGATCTCCTTCTTACGCTCACCAAAGGCAGGAGCCTTAACAGCAGCAACCTTTACAACTCCACGGAGTTTATTGAGAACTAGTGTAGCCAACGCATGGCTTTCAACATCATCAGCAATAATAAGCAACGGTTTACCCTCTTGAACAGCTAGCTCAAGGATCTTGGTTACATCTTGTACAGTACTTAGTTTTTTATCCGTTACAAAGATAAGCACATCACCCTCAAGTACTGCCTCAAGACGCTCAGGATCAGTAATGAAGTAAGGGCTTATATATCCACGATCAAACTGCATTCCCTCTACATACTCTACCTCTGTTTTGAAAGATTTACCTTCTTCTACGGTAACTACACCTTCTCGTCCGACTGTATGAATTACCTCAGCGATAAGCTTACCGATCTCTTCATCATTGTTAGCACTAATGGTAGCCACTCGGATTAGATCGTCTTTACCTTCTACCTTCTTCGCCATCTTCTTGAGATATTCAACTGCACGCTCAACAGCTTTATCTATTCCTTTCTTCATAACTATTGTATTAACTCCGGCTAAAAGGTATTTGGCTCCTTCATTGGCAATATATTGAGCAAGTAATGTTGCTGTGGTGGTTCCATCTCCTGCAAACTCATTGGTTTGGGTGGCAGCTTCTTTGATAATCTGTGCTCCTGCATTCTCAATTGGATCAGAAAGCTCTACCTCTTTAGCAACCGTTACACCGTCTTTAGTAATTTTGGGGCTTCCAAAACTTTGACCGATCATTACGTTATTTCCTCCGGGTCCTAGAGTGCATTTAACAGCATCTGCCAATTTATTAAGACCTTTGAGGAGTTTATTAATCGCCTGTGTTGAATATGCGATCTTCTTAGCCATAGTGATAAGGAAGTTAATATCTTATATCTTCACTACTTTTAATTATAACCTGTCTACAAAATCGACTTTAGGGTCTAAAAAATGTTAAGAGATGATATTAGTCAATTGCCACGAATACATGTTTTTAAAGACCTCGATTTCTGAAAATTAAAACGAAAAATGAGATAGAAAAGACTGGTGGAGGCGAGGGGACTCGAACCCCTGTGCGCTCTTCTAAACCGCATGGCTTCTACACGGTTAGCCGGTTTTCTCTTTACGATCAAGGGCTTAAAAACCGGCAAAAAACCCTTGACCGGTTGGCAATACATAATCTATCAACAGAAGCTGCCAACCCGCTTCTGTTGACAGAGCTTCGGCAATGTGTTGAACCTGTCTCTTAGTGGCCGAAGACACTTTAAGAGACAGGCGCCCTCAACTCTATACAGCGAGGGCTAAAGCAGGCTGGGCACCAAACCCAAGGGCTTCAACAAGCCCCTCAAAAGCCTGCTTTACTCTTTCGACTAAGTTGGCATTATTTAAGCCACAAACTGCCTCTTAACGCGAGGCTCACGCCGTGCAACCACGCGGTGTCAAAGAGCGGCTACTCCACACGCCCCCATTTGCAACGTTGCGGGTATTATACCATAATAACTTACAGTTTTACCTTTGATATAATGAAGATATGTCAAAATCTACACAACAGATATTCTTAGACAAACCACCAAGCACCACTGAGATAATCCTTCTTAAAATCGGGAAATTTTTGCTATGGTTTGGATTTTACGTATTATCTACTATCGCTTTCTTATATACAGGAACAGCAAGAACAATAATTGCAACCTTAAAACAATCCCCAGTAATTTCTGCTGACTTAGGTAAGATAACTATCAATACCCGGTATGTCCCTGCTTATATAGAGATAGATGCTGAAGAATATGGGAAAACCCCTCAAAGCGAACTCGAGATCTTAGCAGGAAACCATCTACTAACACTTACCCCTGCGTATTTTAGTGCGTTTTTAACACCGCTTAATCTTCCTGTCGTGGTTTCTCCGAATCTCCATACTGTGGTTCAGGCTGAAAACGGTACTAATTTTTATTCGTCTTCATTTTTTGTTGTATATTCGATTCCCTCTAAAGGAGAAGGGCTTGTCGTGTACACGATTCCTGTAAATGCTCAGATTTACTTAAACAAAGAATATAAAGGAAATTCCCCTTATATAGGACTTAAGATAGCCCCCGGATCTTACACCCTAAAGATAACCGCTGTAGGGTATGAATCGCAAAGTCTTCCCATCTCTGTAACTGAAAACTATACAACAGTTGTAGTAGTTAAAATGTACCGCAAACTAGTCCCATGAACATAGCAAAATTCAGCAGTTTCAAAGAACCATTAGTACTAATATACGGAATCAGATCTCCTATAATTCAAGGGCTTGTAAACCTGCTTTTGGTTCAAAAAAGCCGTATTCTGTTAACAGATACCCTCTCATCAAAAACAAAACAGATGTTAAAGAAACTTCCGATCGATAATGAACACATTATGTTTATCCAGTACTCTTCTTTATATGCTCGACTTCACCAATTAAAGAAGGTAAATTACCTTATCTATAACCTGCTTCCTACTATTACAGGAAGTAAGTACCCTACCCTTGAAGCATCAACCCCAACCCTTAGCAACCGCGAATATCTCCAAGAAGCCAAAAACCTAGAAGATCTTATCAAAGTTGCGGTAGAGTTTAATGCGAATTTTACGCTTCTTCTTCCTGCCTATCTTCACCAGTTTATAGAGCCCATTGAAGAATTGAACACCCAACTTTATGAACACAGCATGTATCTTTTTGACTCGTATTTTAATAAAACCAGATTAAATGGAAGGGTCATAAAACTTGCCGAGATCATTGGAAAAGAAACAGATCTTTCGGTAGCAACGTTAACTACTTTCATTTTGAAAGAGATAGTAAAAAAACAAAAAATAACAATACCGGGAGATGCTTTGATATCACTCTCATTAATCTCATATCCCACAGCCTCAGAGGGAGTGCTTGACCTTATTCTCAACCCTAAAACTAAAGGAAAAAAAATCAAATTAGAAGACCAAGCATCGTACTCAGTGTTAGGTTTTGCTCATATGGTATCAGATATTTTAGAAAAAGGGGTTAAGTTTGAAACTGATCCTGAAGATAAACGTTACATTAAGATCTCTTCATCTAGAGATAAACTGTTATTGCTAGAAAGCGGAATTGAAGCAAGCAAATTTATAACTACTCCGCAATACCCCCTAGATAAAGCCCTACATGACCTGTTATCTATCCTTGTTCCTCAAAAACAAAGGATTAAAAAAGCAGAACCCAAAAAACAACAAACCAAAGATGATGTAGTACTTGTAAATCTTCAGAAACCAAAAAAGAAGCAGCCCCTCCAATCCGTGATGGGAATACTAACAAAAATCTTCAGCGAAAAGCCAAAAGAAAGGCACCTCCAATACAAAGGACTTAAGATAAGCTCGTTTCTTTGGTTTGTAATAAACTTTCTTTTAGTATTAACCTTTGCTTTCTTTACAGCTCCTCTGATATATTTCTTCGCTCGATTTATGCTGTTAAAACAACTCATAAAAGACACCTTAAAGACTTTTGAAATCAACGCTGCTCAGATAGATAGGTTGCAAGCGGTTTACAAAGATATCGACATAACAATCCCAACTAAAATAAAAAGACTAAAGATACCTTTTGTCGACGATATTGAAGACACCCTAACCACAGCCGATGCCACTATAAAACTAATGAAATGGCATATTAACCTTTTAGAACCTGTTAAAGAATATATCCAAACCCAAGATCCTCAAAAGATAAGATATCTTATTGAAACCGCTCAGAAAAACCCAACAGAACTTGCAGAAACCTACGTACAATTACAGGGACTTATAGAGGAGCTACCTCCTCAGTATAAAGCCTACCAAACCGCAGAGACTATACTTCAGCTTAACAAGATCTTCTACATACTTCCTCACTTACTAGGATACAATCAACCTGTTACATGGGTAATTACGTTAAACAGTGGTGGAGAAAAACCAGTAGTGCTTCTTAGGTTTGTTGTAGATGAGGCTACCTTTGTAAAAACCAAAAATGAGCAAACTCCCCAAGAGTTTATTGAGAACCCTAAAGCCTCAGAGACCCTTATTCAGTTTCATCTGAATCCAAAATATCTAGTGAAAGTTGCGCAGATATTAAATGTACCGATTGAAGAGAACCTATATCAGTCTGCTATCACCTTATACAGAGCTTATACAAAAGCAGGTAAAGAAACCAAATTTAGAATACTTATTGAGACATTAAAAGCGATTGAGACAGGAGACATCCAGATAACTACAGGTAATCAGTACATAAACGAGTTCTTTGCCTGTACTCCTACCTGTAAAGACTAAAGCTTTTAAAAAACCTTGCATCTATCTTCTTTGGAGCTTCTTTAAAAGGTCACGTATACGTATAGCGTTCTCAAAATCAAGTAAGTCTGCGTATCTTTTCATCTCTTCTTTCAAAAACTTAATTATACGCCTCTTCTCTTTGCCTGACGCAGCCTTATATGCGCTTATGATCGGTTCAAGATCAACAGGAATACTCTCAAACTCCCAGAGTGGAGTAACCTCACGCTGTTTTCTACGTTTACTTTCAGGCAAAACTCCTTCACGGATCTCTTTTTTGATACTTTTCGGAGTAATATTGTGGATCTTATTATATTCTAACTGGATCTTTCTTCGTCTGTTTACCTCTTCTATTGCTTCTTTGATACTTTCGGTCATTTTATCAGCGTACAATATGACATAACCGTTTACATTTCTTGCTGCTCTTCCCATAAGCTGAATTAAACTGGTGGTAGATCGTAAAAATCCCTCTTTATCTGCATCTAAAATGGCTACTAATCTGACCTCAGGAAGATCGATTCCTTCACGTAAAAGGTTGATACCTATAAGAATATCTACCTCCCCTTTTCGCAGATCTGTAAGTATCTCAGTACGTTCAAGGGTATCGATGTCTGAGTGTAGATAAGCTACCTTAAATCCAAGATCTCTAAAATGTTCTGTTAAAAGCTCTGCCATACGTTTAGTCAAAGTAATAATAAGTACCCGTTCTTTCTCTTTAATCACCTTTTTGCTTTCAGCAATCACGTCTTTAATCTGATCCTTTGCCGGACGTATAAACACCTCAGGGTCAGGTATACCTGTTGGCCGTATAAGTTGCTCAACTACTCCATCTTTACCGGCTTTATCAAGCTCATAAGGACCTGGTGTGGCGCTCATAAAAATTGTGTACCCCATCCGTTCTTCAAACTCTTCAAACTTCAAAGGACGGTTGTCAAAGGCAGTAGGTAACCTAAAACCGTAATCAACAAGGTTCTTCTTTCTGCTATAGTCACCGTTGTACATTCCTCTAATCTGAGGAATTGTCATGTGAGATTCATCTATTACAAGCAAGTAATCATCAGGGAAATAATCAATAAGGGTGTAGGGTGGATCTCCTGGTTCTCTCCCATCAAAATATACAGAGTAGTTCTCTATTCCTTTACAGTATCCCAACTCTCTGATCATCTCTACATCGTGCATTACCCGGTTGTAGATACGTTTTGCTTCTACCTCTTTTCCTAGCTTTTTAAAGTATCTAACACGCTCATGCATATCTTTAAGAATCCGTTCGATAGCGGTTTCAAGAATATCATCAGGAATCACATAATGCTTAGCTGGGTAAATGGCTACTTTCTTAATTAGGCCTTTATCAGCCTCTACAATAACCTCAACATACGGGGTATGGTCTTTTATAAGCTCTCCAGTCGTAGGATTAAACAGTAAAATACGCGCCAGTGTATTGTTCTGTATTTCTAACCGCAATGCCACATCAACATAAGGCAGATTTACATCAATTCTGTTTCCTCGCACTCTGAATGTACCGTATTTGAAATCATAATCATTGTATTCGTACAATAACTCAACTAACATCCGTCTTAAAACAAAGATCGGAAGCTTCTGCCCAACCTCTAAAAAACGCACAGCATTACGATATGCCACAGGAGAACCCACATTATAAATAGCTGACACAGAGGCGACGACGATAACATCTTTCCGTGACAGTAAAGAAGCAGTTGTGGCTAAACGCAGTTTATCTATCTGCTCATTAATCTGAGCATCTTTCTCAATATATACATCTTGGGCAGGAAGATAAGCCTCAGGTTGATAGTAGTCATAATAGCTTACAAAATAATGAACCGCATTGTTTGGAAAAAACTCTTTAAATTCTTGATATAGCTGAGCTGCAAGGGTTTTGTTATGGCTTATTATAAGTACAGGTTTTTTAACCTCTGCGATAACATTAGCTATTGTAAAGGTTTTTCCTGAACCAGTAACTCCTAGTAATACACTAAACTGCTCTCCTTGATTTATACGGTCAACTAGTTTCTTTATAGCCTGAGGTTGATCTCCGGTAGGTTTGAATGGAGACTTTAGGTAAAACATATTACTCGCAGACCCAACCATTATCTTGGTAAGAGCAACTGATAAAGATTCGGTTTGGTGTTATCTTCCACGATAGGGGTTCACTGTTTAAAAATACCTTGGTAACAGATGGTTTTCCTGTAATTATCTCAAAACTGGAAGTTGGGAAAAACTCTTTAGAATAACCGTCTTTTTTGATGCCCACGTCTGCCTGGGTTTTATCAATCCGTACTAAAAT
Source organism: Candidatus Dojkabacteria bacterium (assembly GCA_015485585.1). Taxonomy (GTDB): domain Bacteria; phylum Patescibacteriota; class Dojkabacteria; genus S139-149. The sequence goes on from WFTI01000019.1 coordinate 19,003, forward strand.
CCATGCATCTTGACCTCTTACTTCAACTACTAGTTTAGAAGCTCTTTTTACCCCTTCTTTCGGCTTTTCTGCTTGTGTGGGTTGATAGATTGCCTTTATCGTTTTTTCGGTATAACGATCTTTTACGTACGTCTTCTGGGCTTTAATATGGATTATGTTCTCTCCCTCATTTAAAGAGATCTCTTTTGAGAAGGTAAAGTTTTCATCTATCTTTACCTCTTCTCCGTTTATATAAACTATGGTTCGTTCTTCAGTAACTCCTTTTACTGTAAGCAAGGGGCTTTCAACTACAACCTCATCACCAGAAGGCTCAAGTATCTCAAGTCTTGGAGGTTTAATCGATCTGATATAAGCTCGGGTGATATAAAAAAGGCCAAAACCTATAAAAAGGACCAGTCCTAATATCAAAAGATGAACATACCCTAACTGTACTGTACGAATATGTATAGGGGTTAATTTATTAGGAATCCCCCGAATTTCGGTATCGAGTTGCCTTCTTAGGAAAGGAAGAATCTTCTCATAATCTACTCCTACCAATTGCGAGTAATTACGGACCAAGCCTTTAATATAGGCTGACGATCTAAAGATCGAAAAGTCATTCTTTTCTAACGCCTCGATGTATTCCACCTTGACATGGAGCTTTTTAGCAATCTCTTCTTTTTTTAAACCAGCCTGCTCTCTTGCTTTGCGTAAAATGGTCCCTACGTTATACATAAGCGATTATACCCAACATCACCAAGATGCCGAGCAAAAATCCCCAGAAAATCTGTGAAAAAGTATGGATTTTTAAAACAATACGTCTATAAAGAACTAGAAACGCAGCTCCTATAAACAAAAAAGCATAAAACCACCCAAGAGAATAAGCAGTAAGAAGAAGTAACAGAAGACCTCCTAACCAGAAGGCATGAAGTGAGAAGAAAAAGGTCTTCTTAGACATAAACCAGTGTTTTGCCAAGAAAAATAACCCGAGCAAAATAAGAAAGATCAGAGATTTGATCCGCCAAACAGGCTCAAAAACTACTAAAGCGTTAATAAACGCCAAAAAATATGTAAAGGCTATCCCGAAAGCATCAATAAGATCTTTTTTACTTATCTTCATCTGCTTCTTCAACGTATACCTTAATACATTGAACAGGGCACGCGGTCTCTGCTTGCTTTAAAAGATTTAAAGTTTCTTCATCTACTTCGGTCCATTCATTATACGGTGGAAGCACCTTATGTTTTCCGGTTGTTTCATCATAGCCATACCCCTTGGGGTATATCGCAGAACATGTACCACAGTTAATGCAAAGGTTCTGATCGAGGGTAACCCTCACTTTGTATTTCTTAGCCATCTTGCACGTAGCGTTACAATATTAGTATCAGGTTAAAATAAGTGTAACAACAGATGTCAAAGAATACAAGTTCCTTAACCCAAACCCATTTCCCTCTGATTATTATAGGGGCAGGACCAGCTGGCTATACCGCTAGCATATATGCATCGCGTTACAAGATCCAACACCTGCTTATAGGAAATATACTTGGAGGTCAGATCTCAAAGGCATCGGTTATTGAAAACTATCCTCCTTTTAAATCAATCAAGGGATACGAGCTTGCACTTAAATTCAGAGAACACGCAGAAAGCTTTTTGCAACATTCAGGCTCATCTTTTGTTTTCGATACAGTCAAAAAGGTAACAAAGAAAGACAACCGGTTTGTAGTAGAGACTCAGCTTGGTAAACACTTTACGGCTGATGCAATTATCTTAGCAATAGGAGTTAAAAAAAGGCAGCTTAATGTACCCGGTGAGGCTAAACTTATGGGAAAAGGGGTATCTACATGTGTAACCTGTGATGGATTTTTCTATCGAGGGAAAACAGTAGGAGTTGTAGGAGGAGGTGATTCAGCAGCAACCGGAGCCTTATATCTTGCAGAGATATGCCCCAAAGTATATATGTTCGTAAGAAGAGATGTTATGCGTGCTGAACCTATATGGCAAGAGAAGATTAAGAACAATCCTAAGATTACGGTGCTTTATAACACCGAAGTGGCTGAAATCATAGGAGATCAGAAGGTTGAAGGCGTAATAACCAAAGATGGTAAAAAGATCGATCTAGAAGGGCTTTTTATTGAGATAGGTCACTATCCTGATATAGGTATTATCGAAGAACTAGGGGTAAGAACCGATGAAGAAGGGTACATAGCAGTAAACCCAGATATGTCAACCAATGTTAAAGGCTTCTTTGCAGCTGGAGATATCACCAATGCCAATAACAAATTTAAACAAATTGCAGTTGCCGTAGGAGAGGGAGCAGTTGCTGCAAACGCTGCTTTTAACTATCTCCAGAGGATAAAGAGTTAATCTGCTCAACAATCTCGGCAAGTAGTTTTAAAGCATCAAGAGGAGTTATCTTATTGATATCTATCTTTTTTAGTCTGTTGATTATATTTTCGTATTCTTTATTATTACTGAAGGAAGATGCCTCTTTGTCAAAAAGAGCAAGTTGTAACGGAGCGTAGGCTTGAGAGTAAAGGGTTTCTCCTCGGCTAATTCGAAACAGAAGATTCTCTGCCTCGTGGATCACCTCAGAGGGCAACTTAACCAGTTTAGCGATATGTACACCATAGCTTTTGCTTGCCCTTCCCCTGCTGACAGAGTACAAGAAATATACGTTGTCTCCTTCTTCTAGCACATCTACCTTATAGTTAATAAACCCCTTATAGCGATCTTCAAGCTGAGTAAGTTCATGATAATGGGTTGCACAGAATGTTAGGGCTTTAATACGTTTCTTGATAAACCGGCAGATCGCATGAGCAAGAGCGAACCCTTCATGGGTACTTGTACCCCTTCCGATCTCATCTAAGATTACAAGGCTAGAAGAAGTAGCATTCTGCAATATATATGCCACCTCACTCATCTCTACCATAAAGGTACTTCTGCCGGTTGTGATATCGTCACTTGCTCCAACACGGGCAAAGATCTTATCTCTTATTTTTAACCTTGCTTTTTGGGCTGGAACATAACTTCCCATCTGAGCCATAAGCTGGATCAATGCTACCTGCCGAATAAATGTGGACTTGCCTCCCATGTTTGGTCCAGTAAGAATAACAAAGTTCTTGTCTTTTGTGATCTTAATAGTGTTTTTTACAAACTCATCTATAAATCTTTCAACTACAGGATGTCGTGAATCAACAAGTTCTATCTCAACAGAAGATCTATCATCAAGTATCTCAGGTTTAGTATATCCGTAGTTTTGGGCTACATAAGCAAATGAGATAATAACATCCCAATATGCAACCTTATCTGAAAGAGCCGCTATATCTTTTACATACCCTGCAAGTTTTTCAAGAAACTCTTTATAAAGCTTTGCCTCTAACTGAACTATCTCTTCTTGAGCAAGCAACATCTTTTCTTCGATCTCTTTGAGTTTTGGAGTAATAAATCTCTCTGCATTAACTAAGGTCTGCTTACGTATAAAATATGAAGGCACCTTATTAAGTTGACCTTTAGGGACCTCAAGATAGTATCCGAAAACCTTGTTAAATCCTAATTTTAGTCTGTCTATCTTTGTTTTCTTCTGCTCTTCTTCTAATAACTCGGCTAACACCTTTTCACCTTCGTACGCCAATTTACGTAGCTCTGTTAGTTTTTTATCTACCCCATCTTTAATTACAGGACCCTCTGTAAAACTTGAAGCAGGGTCATCAAGAATATACTGATCTATTAGTTCGATAACCTTCTCAATCTTTTTCTTTAACCCTTTAAGCTCATCAGGGAGATCTTCAAAAAGCAAAAGTGCATTAATAAGAGAGGTTTTTAACGAAATAACCTGTTTAGGTTTGATTTTATAGAGAGCTACTAATCCTGCCAGACGTTCAATATCAAAGATATGTCTAAGTCTCTCTCTTAAGGTTTTAAGATCAGCATGCTCTAAGATAGATTCAACATCATCTAACCGTTTATTGATCTTACGTTTATTTTTTAACGGACGAAGCATAAATCTACGTAGTAACCTTCCTCCCATTGGAGTAAGGGTGTGATCTAGTACTCCAAGCAGTGAGTGTTGCACCCGTTTGGTTAAGGAGTTTTCAAAGATATCAAGGTTTCGAAGAGTAGTCTGATCAAGCTCCATATAATCAGAAAAGGTATACCGAACCAAAGTGTAATCTTTTCGCTGACGTTGCTTAGTCTCTTCAAAATAACGAAGAAGCAGGTATACAGCAAACTGTTCAGCTAGATTTTTAAAACCTAAGGCAAAAAACCTTTCTCCAAAAAGCTCTTTAAGATACTCCTCTACCATCCGTTCTGAGACTCTTTCGGTAATGGGTACCATAAAACCTTTATCTCTCAAAAAACTTATAGTCTCTTCATCATAATCAGACACCACTATCTCTTTTACTTGGTGTGTTCTAATGATCTCTGCTAAAACGCCTTTTTCATCGTAGACTACACTTCCAACCTCTAGTTTGCCTGAGAGTAGGTCTCCTAAAACAAAATGGTACCCCTCTCTTGAAGAAACTACTGAAGCTACAAAGTTGTTCTCTTTAGAAGTAAGCAGTTCTTGAGTGGTAAGAGTACCTCGGGTAACAACCTCAACAACCTTACGTTCTACTAAACCCTTTGCAAAACGTGGATCTTCAACCTGATCTGCTATAGCTACCTTGTATCCTTTTTCTATAAGCTTTGGAAGATAAGTATCTAACGCCTTAATTGGAAATCCTGCCATAGGAATCGCGTCTTCACCTTTTTCTCGTGAGGTCAGCGTTATTCCTAACTCTCTCGCTAAAATGTGAGCATCTTCAAAGAAACACTCATAAAAATCACCCATCTGAAACAGCAGAAGACAATCTTTATATGCTCTTTTTAACCTAAGATACTGTTTCATCAAAGGCGTAAGTTTACCCATACATGGATGATATCATTAACGCACAAGATAAACTGCCCCAGAATTGGCATCAAGATAAATAGTTGTACCTTCACTGAGCAGACGGGTAGCATTATAAGTTGCTCCAATTGCTGGAATTTTAAGCTCATTTAAGAATATTGCATGATCAGAACGAGGAGAGCCTATATCTAAAATCATACCTTTCACCTTAGTCTTTGGTAAAATAGTACGCCATCTGTTATCAAAACGGTGCAACACAACAATTTTGTTTTTGACAAGACCTATAAGCTCGTCATCACGTAGATTCTGAAGTCTTTCTTCATTGATCACCACAACAGGGGCTACAGCATCTCCTCTGCTAAGAGGAGTACCACTTAAGATTGGAAAACGTACCTTACTCTTGGCTATTGAACGGTGTTTCTCTTTTGCAGAGCTCTCTATCTCGGTTTTTAGGGTTCCTTTTACCTGTAATATGTAATATCTTCCACCTGCAAAAGCCCACTCCACTGTAAAATCTTGATCGTAATGAGGTTCGACACGCTCTAGTAGACGCACAAGTTGGAGTATCTGATCATCTTGGAGTTTCTGAGCATAATGCCAGACTTTTGCAAGCTCGATACGGTCTGGTCTCTCTGTATCCAGGTAAGCACGCATCCAAAACTGAGGATTTACACGTTTACTTACGATATTTAACGAACCCTTCTCGATCACATACACATCGGGATTAACCTCTCCATCGGCGATCACATCTCCTATTCCATATACGGCCTCGATTGTAAAACGGTCAAACGAACGGGTGGTTGCATCAAATCCATATGCTACTCCAGAAACCTCTGGTGTCACCATTTTCTGTACCATCACAGCAAGTTTAACGTCTTGTAGGCTAATCTTATTCTTTCTAAGATATTCAAGAGCCTCTTCTGAGTAAAAATAAGCAAAGATCTTCATTACGGCCTCTAAGACACTTTCTTTTCCCTTCACGTTAAGAAACGTTGGATATACACCGCTAAAACTTACTCCTTGATATTCTTTACAGCTTACAGAAGACCTTACAGCCACCTTAGGGGCTGAAAAATGACTAAGAAGTTTATAAACATACTCAAACTTATCTAAGATACTTGAAGGAACCTTATAACTCATAAAATAATCTAGGGCGCTCTTGTAATCTATCTTTTTATACTCCCTTAGCTTTGCTGACACAGTATCAAAAAAACGGGTTGTAAACACAAAGAAATCCGGAATAAAAAGGTTCTCTTCTAAAATTAAGGGCTTTAATGTCGCTACCTTTCTACCTACTAACTCTTCAGTGATCAATTTCGGAGTAGTTTCAAGATCAAACCTACGTACTATGTAAGGCATATATTTAAGTATGCCACAAAATTAAGGTGTTGTAGTAGAGGTTGGAGTAACCGTAGATGTGGGTGTAGTAGTTGAGGTTGGGGTTGGAGTTACCGACGTCTCAGTAGGGATTGTTAAACTTTGGATTGGAGTAGGTGTGGAAGTTCCACTTATTGTTGGGCTAACACTTACAGTAGGACTTAGGGTAGGAACCGTAGTTGGTATCAACCACGATGGGAGTCCTTTATAAATAAATGGATTTTTCTTTGGCACAAAGAAGTCATAAGAGTCTACATTTTCGCTTTCAAGCATCTCATCAGTCGGAAGACTCTTTACACGTGAAAGATAAAGCATCCGCTTAAAACTAATAAATATCACTGTTAAAAATCCCAAAATTATAGTGACTACAAGTAATATAGTATAAAGATCTACGCGTTTATTCATACTAACCGTACAGTTTCTTATATAGTTTTACTACCTCTTTCGCTGGGCCTATGGTTTTTACCTTATGATCCCATAGAAGAAGGGCACGGTCAGCATATTTAGCTATGTAATCAAGGTTATGGCTTACCACTACTATTGTTTTACCACGTTTACGTAGGTTATTAAGCACTCTCTGACTTTTTTCTTGGAAATGAAGATCTCCTACTGCTAATACCTCATCAAGAAGGTAAATATCTGCCTCACTTAAAAACGCTATCGAGAAGGCTAAGCGAACCCGCATTCCAGAAGAGAGGTTTTTTAAAGGAACATCAACAAACTCTCTTAACTCGGCGAAGTCAATGATATCATCGAATCTTTCTTTCAAAAATTTGCGTGACATTCCTAAAATAAGGCCGTTTAAGAACACATTTTCACGCACAGTCATATCTGGATGAAAGCCAACGCCAAGCTCAAGAAAAGGGACTAAAGTACCTCTTTTGATTACTTTTCCTTTATCAGGAATAAGGATATCTGCCAAGATCTTAAGAAGGGTCGATTTACCCGCTCCGTTTGGACCTATTATTCCGAATGTTTCTCCGTCGTAAACTTCAAAGCTTATATCTTCTAAGACACATAAACGTCGGCTTTTAAGGTATTTCCACGGCGCTGCTAAGAATTCACTTAGTTTATCGTACCGTAGGGCAGGGATTTTAAAGCATTTAGTGATTCCCTCGACCTGTATACGGGCTATCTTTCCTTCTTTAGAACCGGCACGTTTTATTTTTTTAAACCTAAACCCTTTCATTTAGTAGTATTCCGCTATCTTACGTACAGCTTTTCTGAAATAAAGTAGGCCGAATGTCAAGACTATTATTCCGATAATCAAGGGACGAGAAAGCATGCTCCATTCAAGTATATTCTTGTGTACTAAGGTTCGCATCATCTCCATGATAAATGTCAAGGGATTATTCACAACAACCTTCTCTAAAACGTTTCCTTTCATGAAAGACAAAGGATACATAACAGGAACTAACCAAAAAAGTGCATACACAAGAAGATCTACTATATGTTGGATATCTCTAAACCTAAGAAACCAGATACTAAACCATACCGCAAAGGCGGTTCCAAACAAAAAGCTTACAAAAGCTGCCCCCCAGAGTCCTACAACCAGTTTATACCAGCTAACATCTAGGTGTCCAAAAACGGCAAGTACCATAATTACTAGAAAATTAAAGAAAAAGTTAATAAGCGATACCGAGGCGGCAGCAAAAACCACAATCTCTCGAGGAAAATATATCTTAAGGATAATATGAGCCTTGTTGTAAAGTGACTTCATCCCATACAGCAAGCTGTCTTGAAAAACATGATATAACACGATACCGATCAATACGAAGATAGTACGGGTTGCTTTCGCATTAAACATAGTCCATACATTATAGAGAATAAAAAACTGAAACAATGGCTTAAAAACTGCCCATAATACACCAAGATAAGAACGTTTGTATCTTAACTTAAAATCATTAAAGAAAAACTCAAAGAACAGATCCACGTAATTTCTTATGCTTCTTCGCGACATATGTGCAGATTATACCCCCACCATGGTAATTATCGGAAAAACCTGTAGATTCCTAAAAAGGTTTCTTAAAAGCTTTATTCTTCTCTTGTAGTCTTTCTCCCAACTTGCAACAGTAATATAGGTATTTGTTGGTAAGGTTTCAAAAACATACAGATGATCTTGATAATCAACCTTTATCTCTTTTGCAAAACTTATATCAACTATAACTGCAGGCTCTATTGCTAAGAAATCATCTAAAGAAAACCCAGCAAAACGAGGATTCTGGAAAAGTTTTTTCACAATTACAACACGTAGTAGATCTGCCAAACTAAACTGTACTCCTGTTAACAACTCCGAAAAAAGTGGTTGGTCTTTCTTCTTTTTAGTCACCACCAACAACCGCACAGCTATAACAGTTGCAGTAATATCTATCTCCTTGAGATTATTTTCTAACCACTCAGTTAATAAAGCTTCAAACTTTTGTTTATCAAAAAATGTTTTGCTATTTTTTAAATAGTAAATAGGGGCTTCTAACAGTAAAGGATTATGGATAAACCCTGCCATGACCTTAAATTTAAACCTCAATTAAACGCAAAGAGAATTGGCTCCCGAAATCTGTAAAGTTTTTGTCAAAGAAAACAACAAGACGGTGTTTAGGTTTTACTAGCCCTTTCTTTGCTAATCTTTTTACCAACCACGCAAGGGCTTGGTCTTCAGAAAGGTTTTTGGGGTCATAGAATATGATCCCTCTCACTCCGAAACGTAAGTTGAGAAAAGAAGAAAAACGAAGATCTTTATTATGGACTACATAGATCTTGCTTGATGGTCTAAGGCGTACAAATCTATCAAGGACTTTTTCATCTTCTACAAAGAAGACGATCGATACATTGTCATCAGAATCATACTGCAGGTAAAAATCATAAACTGCTTGAGCTACCTTATCAGCTTCAGATCGAATCGGTGGATGAAACTTTTCACACCCAACCCTATGCTCCTCTGCGTATGATATGATCTTATCCATCATCTCAACAGCAAGTAAAGGATCTTGGCCGATAGCTGTTTCTCCTGATAAGACTAGTACATCAGCTTTATCATATACAGCATTAGCTACATCCACAATCTCTGCTCTGGTCGGAAAATTCTTCTCTACAAGACTCTCTAACATCTGGGTTGCTACAATAACTGGTTTTGAGCGTTCTCGACACTCCTGAATTATGTGTTTTTGCCAGTATGGAACCTGATAATATGGTACTTCTAAGGCTAGATCTCCTCTTCCGATCATAATCGCATCAGAATTTTCAATAATCTCATTAAGATTTTTTAAAGCCTCCTGAGTTTCTATCTTAGACATTACCCCAACGTTATAGATCTCGCGCTCTTCTAGTTCTTTTTTTACCTCTAAAAGATCATTTTTATTACGTACAAATGATACTGCAACATAATCTACAAGATTCTCTTTGGCAAGATCTAACCCTTCTTTGTCTCGTTGGGTAAGCACAGGCAAAGAAGAGAAAGTTACACCTTCGACATTAAAAGATACACCATTGCGAAGTGTTCCGGAATTTAACGGAATCAGCATTAACTGATCTTGGCTTCTTTCGGCTATAAACTTTAGAGTTCCTTCACTCATATAAACCACTGATCCGTTTTTAATCTCATCGATCACCCTAGGGTACGTAATTCCGATCTGATTCTCATCTGAAGGGTTCGAGGTCAAAACATAAGGAACTCCCTCTTTAATTTTAATGTTGTTTTTATTTAACTTTACCCGCACACTTGGTCCTTGTAGGTCAAGAACCACTGTAACAATAACCCCTTCTTCTTTTGCTAATTTGCGAAGTAACCTTATATGTTCTTTATGCCATTTGACGGTATTGTGTTTGAAATTAAAACGGAATATCCTTACTCCTTTTTTAAAAAATTTTCTTAAAATGTCGGGCTTTATTGAGGCGGGCCCTACCGTAACCATTATCTTGGTAAGTGTGCTCATTGATCAATTATAACCAAGTTTCTTGACTGCGTTGATGTATTTTTCTCCCCGATCCCATTCATTAAGAAACATATTGAAACTTGCGGCAGCTGGACAAAGAACAACACACACTTTCTTACGATCCTTTTTCAGATTAAGTGCCTCTTGATAAGCCTCAGAAACCGCTTTATTTATATCTCCGAAAAAACCTTTTACCTTGACCTTGTTCTGTTTATTTAACTCCGACTTAAGTTTCTCAGAAGCTGTACCCTCAAATAAGATCACTGTATCGACATTTTGAGAAAGTGCCTTAGACAATGCCTTGTAATCAATACCTTTGTCTACTCCTCCCATAATAAAAACTACTCCTTCGTATTCTTTACCGAATCTTTCGCAAGCACGGATAGCGGCAATATCAACAGTTGCAGCGGTGTCATTGTAGAAATCAATCCCATCAATTGTGGCTACGTACTCTTGTCTTCCATGCAAAGGGGTATACGATCGAAGCAGGTCAGGAATCTTTGAGCTCCCAACCTCAAAATACTCAACCGCGACGGCAATGGCAAGCAAAATATTACCTAAATTGTGTTTCCCTTTAAGTTTTATATCTTCAGGAATCTCAAGAAGCTCTCTTTGACGTTTTACCTGATAGATAATCTTATCTTTTTTAAGCGTGTATATCTCATCTGTCAAGCTGTGAGCAGTAAAGTTATTACCCAGAGTAACACCCACCTTGTAGGCATTGGTTGTTTTTAAGAACTCATCTACGTATTTACTATCAAGGTTTACAACAGCAAGATCGTTTGCTTTCTGATATTTAAAAAGTGCTTTTTTACTCTCTTTATAATGGTCAAAGCTTTTGTGCCAGTTTATATGATCTACATAAAGATTTGTTAATACCGAAACATTCGGAGATATCTTAAGTTCATTTAAAGAGTCTCCTACGAAACTAGATATCTCTAAAACAGCAATGTCTGGATTCTCTTTTAAGGAGGTTAGTACGCTTTTCCCTATGTTTCCTCCTAAAATGATCTTTTTGGTAGGTAACAGGTTCTTTAAGAGATGATAAACAAGGCTTGTGGTGGTGCTTTTACCCTTTGTACCGGTTATTCCCACAGTTACTCCTTTATAAAGGGTCATGAAAAGGCTTACTTCGGTAAAAACCTTTGCTCCCTTTTGTCGTGCAATCTCAACATATTTGTTACCTGGCGGAACGGCTGGGTTTTTTATAACAATATCAGCCTCTTTGAAATCTTGTTCACGGTGCTTTCCTAATACTAGCAGGGTGTTTGATAAAGAAAGTTCTTTTTTTATCTGTTCAAGACTCGGTGAAAGGGTTTTAGCGTCTCTTAGATCGGTGATTATAAGCTTCTTAACCTTACCAGCAAGAAATTTAACGGCTCCTACTCCTCCTTGATTGAGACCTAAGCCTTGTACTACTACGACCTTGTCTTTAAACCATTCAGTATCCACGTTTGTAGATTGTATCGTAAAACTCTTTGTTTGTCAGCAAGTTGCAAAAATCTATAATCTCTACTAAAATCTAGATAAAATGGTTAAAAGTTTTGTAATATCTTTCTTTATAGGACTTATCGCCTCAGCCCTCTGGGTAGTCCCCTTGATAAATCTTCTTTATAAACTTAGATTCTATTTTGATAACCCTCAGGTGGGAGACTGGAACATAATCTTTAAAAAGATAACCAAAGCCAAAATAGGTACTCCAACACTCGGAGGCATTCTAATATGGTTAACAACCTCAATTATATGGGGATTTTATTTTGATAATCCTTTTGCCCGTGCCTCTGCTTTCGTATTCTTTCTAATCGGTCTTTATGGATTTCTTGAAGAAGCCTTTACTAAGTATGTGATTCATCGCAGTAAAAAACTAAGAAAGCTTTATGAAAGCTTCAACATACGAATGATTAAGCTTTTTATAATGTTTCTTCTTTTCATTATTGTTGCTAGAGTGGCAATCGGTTTCTTGGGCGTAAGCCACACATATTTCTTTGGATTAAAGATACCGCTTACTTCAGCTAATCCTATTTTTGCTTTTATCTTACTGCTTGGTTTAGCTTTTGTTCTTCTTACCTCATCATACGCCACAGAGATGATAGACGGGGTAGATGGTTTAGCAGCAGGCCTTTATATAATCACCCTTTTAGGGTACACCCTTCTTAACTTTGCCTTTCCAACCGATTTTTTACTCTACAAACAACATTATCTTCTTGAGTTGATTGGAGTACTGATAGGTACGTTGATCGTGTATCTTTATTTCAACATTCCACCTGCCAGAGTATTTATGGGAAGCCCTGGAGCCTTACCGATGGGAGCCTTATTTTTAATCTTCTCAATCTACACCGATACTCTTGAAGCATTCTTCTTCTTTATGCTTATCTATCTTATTGATCTTGCCACCTCTGCTATACAACTTTTTTCAATGAAGCTTCGCAAAAAGAGGGTTTTTCCTATCGCTCCGATACATCATTATTTCCAATACAAAGGATGGCCCGATGCAAAGGTCACTATGCGCGCTTGGCTCTTGCAGGCTGTGATGGTGATGCTAGGTATCTTGGTCCAACTGTTTGTAAGAGGAGTCCTTTAAAAGTTTTTTAGCCTCATCTTCAGAGATCTTGTATTTTTCAAGCAATTTTAGCTTCTCATCTTTAGAGGCAGCATGATGATTTAAAAAGACTTCGGTATTGTCTTTTCCGCACTCAAAAACATTTCCTCCTGGATGAAGTTCAATAAACTCCGTAATATCGTACCAGTTATCAAAGAGTTTAATGATGCATCTTTTCTTCTTTGCCATAATAAAAAATTATATAATCTTTTTAAGTGAGCAAACAAGTGGACAAACAAGAAGCATATCTCACCCTTGCCAAAATCGCCAAGATAGTAAGAGCAAAAGATATAACCAAAGGCACAGATCTTTCTCAAAAAATATATAAATTCTTCATTGATTCACGGCTTTGTAAAGAGAAAAGCTGTTTTATTCCGTTAAAAGGAGAGAAAAACGACGGTCACCTATACATAGAAGATGCATTAAAACGCGGTGCTTCGGCTTATCTTACCCAATACAAGGTCTTTAAAAAGAAAAAGATCAACTTTGCAAACGGACTCGTAGTAAAAGATACATACCAAGCCCTTTGTGATATTGCATCATACAACTTTAAAAAACATGTAAAACAAAGCATAGCAATTACTGGTTCTTACGGCAAAACCACTACAAAATTTTTAGCAGGAGCAATCTTGAAAAGACTTAATATTCCTCATTATGTTCCTGAAGGAAACCTTAACGGCAAATATGGAACTCCTCTTGCACTTGCCAATCTTTTATATGACACAGATATAGCGGTGCTTGAGTACGCCACCTCAAGTTTTGGAGAGATAAAAATCCAACTTAATGTGGCTTCACCCGATGTACGTGTGCTTTTAGGAGTAAGCGCAGCCCATACTGAGTTTTTAAGAAATCTTGAGGGGGTTATCAAAGCTAAAGGCGAGATCTTTGAAGGTGGAAATAAGCACGTGTTACCGCTTGACCTTTATGAAGGTTACTACTCTTATCTTAACGGAAAAGTGTTAACATTTGGCTACACCCCCTCTTCTCATATGCAGATCTTAGAGACCACTCTTACAGAAGAAGGCACAAAGGTCGTTCTACGTTTTACACCCGAAAACCGAACCTTTAGAACAGTTTTAAAATTCTACAATGAACGGATAGGAGAAAACCTATCAGCAGTTGCCCTTGCATTTTATCTTTTAGGAATAGACCTTGAAAAAACTATTAAGGCAGCCTCTTCTTTTACTCCTCCCGAAGGAAGAGGAAACCTAGAACACTATACTTTTGCCCAAAAACGCATCACAGTAATAAACGAATCTTATAATGCTAATCCTGGTTCTTTAAAGAATGCTCTGAGTACATTTGCAAAAATCCCTACTAGAAAAGACGTAGTAAAGATAGCTGTAGTGGGTAAGATGGCAGAATTAGGAGACCTTGAAGATAGATACCATGAAGAGGTAGCAAAGTTTGCTGATCAGCTTGATATAGACGTACTTATTTTTTACGGCCAACCTCAGTATCAGATCAGTGAACGAGGCCAATATACCGACACAGTAGATGAGGCAAAAGAGCTTGTTAAAAAGATTATAAGAGAAAAAGATTCTGAGGAGTTCTTGCTTATGGCAAAAGCCTCTAATTCTCAACAAGCATGGCGTGTGTGGGAAGATTTTACCCCTGTTTAAAACCTTATAGAACAAAGGGAACATTCTCTTGCCTATACGTAACATAAACAACTATCGGATATTTTTTTAACGCCTCTTTATCTACCCTTCTTGCTACCCTATCAACTCCCAGAAACCGCTTGGTCTGCGTATCAAGAGAAAACGGAACATAATAATCTTTCTTGCCAGAAGGGGTCACTAGAAAAAAAGAGAACCGTTTCTTATAGAGATCTACCACGACATAAGTCAGACCTTTTGTGAAATAATCGTATACTCCTTTACCATAACCTAAACGGCGCGCAAACCCATCAGATCCAAGGGCAGGAACAAGAATAATATCAGAAGCTTTAAAACCAGACTCTTTAAAGGTAGGGTATTCTTTTTGATCTTTTAAACTCTTTATAAGATAACCGATCTCTGCTTCTTTCTTTTTAATCGGAACAAAAAACTCAATATCATTCATCCCCTCAAACAAAGAAGGAATAAAACCTAGATCAATCTCGGTTTTGAAACTTTTGAAAAATCCCACTTTAGAAGGAGTAATTTTGTAAGTTTCTATAAACTTTACAAAACGTTTCTGAAAATCCTCTGAAGCTACCTTTCTTATAAACTTTTTCTTTCTCCGAGTTTTAAAGAGAAAACGAATTAAGCCTCGGTCACTTGCAACCCTTTTTATTACAGAGTTTTTATTTGTAGGATGTAAAGGAGCCTCACCCCTTATTAATGCATCAGCCACAAAATATACTGACCCCGTAAGAAGACCTAAAGTGTTCTCAGAAAGCTTAGGTAATTTAACGGAAACAGGATTTATGGTCTCATCTACCCCTTTTACATCCTCAAAAACAATATGATCTTTAAACACCTCACGTGAGGCCGATGCCTTGTGTTTATCAAGAGTAAGTGAAACAACATCAATATTTATTCCGTACTCTGTGGCTAATTGTTTTAAGGTTTGATAAAGTTTTCGATATTGAACCCTATGATGGGCAAGATCAATAATCCAAAGGTTGTTGCCAATTCTAACGGGCTGAAAACGAGCAGGTAAATTGACATAAAAAAGAAAATATTTATAGTCTTTTGCGATTTCCTCTAATCTACTTTTTACTACTCCTATATGCGAAAGTGTCTCTTTTACTCTTGCAAAAAGATCAACATGCTTTTTAAAATGAAGATTAGTCAAAAAGGTAATATTATCGGTTTTTAATACACTACCGCAGATCGTCGTCTGATATCTACGTTGAGGTCGTATATGTATGATCTTTTCAGATAAAGGAACATCAATGTGCGAGAAGGCATCAAAAAGCAAGAAGGTTTTCTTAGCATACCGATGATTTGCGTTTTTATTGGCAAAGATCTGGTTTTTGGTTCTTCCTAATCTTTTTCTATGGACCCTTTGAATATCTGTTATAAGGATGTAGTAGTCTTTGACCCTATTAACGAAAATATTTGTATAGTCATCTTTTAAACCGATCCCAGCCTCCACAATCAAAAAATCGATATCGGTATGGTTTTCTAAAAGATAAAGCATTGACGCTGTAAACATCATCTCTACATATTTATAGAGACCATACCTCTTAATAAATTTCTCATTAGTAACTAAGGCTTTTACCCTTTCTAAATAACCAAGAAACTCAGAAGGAGACACAAAACCCTCATTTATTATCAAACGCTCAGCAGGAGAAACAAGGTGGGGTTTTATATATGCTGCTACATTGAACTTAAGATACCGTAGAAGGCTAAAGATAAGATAACTAGTAGTTCCTTTGCCCGAGCTTCCAGTAACATGTATCACCCTACGAAAATTGCGAGGATCTACATTAAAATGAAGAAGAGCTGATAATACCCGTTTAGGCCTACTAAACTTATCAAGGTTAAGATAAGAATATCTTTGGGCAAGCCCCAATCTAAGGTCTTGCCACTCTTTTATCCAAGCTTGTAAAGGGTCAAGGTTTGCATAGATGATTTCTTCACTTACGTTTCTTGCCAGATCTCTTTTTCTTGGCTATTTTAACAATGTGGGTTAGATCTCGGTTAGCAATAAGGTGTAAGTTTCCGTCTTTATCACGTAAATATACATGGCGAAGGCCTACGGCTTCTACTGTGCCTTCAATATCTTTTATCTTTACCTCTTCTCCTGCTAACAGGTTGCCGTCAAGTAAAAAGAGAGTTCCTGAAACAAAATCTTTAATAGCGTCCCGCATACCGAAACTCAAAGAAAGTCCAGCAATCCCTAAAGCAGTAAGTACAGGATAAACATTTACTCCCCATGCAGAAAGCAACGTAAGGATTCCGAAAACCCATACTATCGCTGAGGCAGTGTAACGAAGCAAACGAAAGATCGTAACAATACGTTCATCTACATCGGTGTACTCATAATCGATGAACCTGCGTCCTTTCTCAAGAAGGTGTGATTCAATCAAATCTAAGGCACGGTTTGCAACTATCTGTGCCACTACAGTAGCAACAATTACAATTCCGCTAACAATAAGAGACTGAAGGTAGGTTAGCATAGAAGTATTTTAACAAAAAAGAAACCCTACTGGTGGACCCGGCGGGATTCGAACCCGCGACCTTCCCCATGCCATAGGGACGCTCTGACCAAACTGAGCTACGGGCCCCTATATAGGGGATTATACACAAAAGAGTTAATACCGATTTTTCCAATTATTTGTATATAGTCATCTTACCATCCGCCACCACCATCCCGGTTTAATAATGACTCGAGATCGCAAAAGTCTAAAATAAAGCAAATACAACACTTTCTTCTTTATTACAGTGATGATCTTGTCTGAAGGATATTTTTTATATAAGAAATAAATTATTAACGCTAGTTTTTCAACATATCCTAATCTTTTCAGAAACCCCCTTTTCCAGAAAACAGATTTAAAAGCATTATAAATTTCTCTTGTTTTACTAAAAAAGCTAAAAGGAAACAAAAAATCAATCAACTCTATTCTAACAGGAGGAGCCGCGATAGGGACCCATTTAACAGCATCCCCTATACCCTGGCTATGGGGAATATCTCCTAGTAATGTTGCTTCTATACGGGTAGGATACCTAACTAACCGTAAATATGGTAACATAAAAAACCATCTAATACCCCTCTTCTCCTTAATATCTTCAAGCCTGCGGAAAGGGAACTGAATTTCTAATGAAGTTATGACCTCAACAAAATCCGTAATAAAATTCATAGTCCCCTCAAATACGTTCTTTTTCATTTTTATAAGGTAAGAGGGCTCTTGAGATCCATATTTTATCTTAATTTCATCTTTTTCTTGATAAACTTTTATAGCTGTTGGAGTTACAGGAGAACAAAACTCCTCGATTATCTCTATGCTTTCCCATAGGTTGCCAAAACGAGTTGGCATATCTTCTACAAAACTATAGAGCGCTACCTTACGATGTCTTCGGAGTTTTAAGTACGAATCTGTAGGTTGAATCCCTAAGAAGAAAAACACTACTCGGTAGTCTTTTCTCACCTTCTCGATTAATTTCAAAAGAGCTGTTTGCATGTTTCCTGACCACCCAAGATCAACAAAACCTATTCTTTTGTATTTACCCACTTCGTATTTTCTTTTCAAAAGTTCTATAAGTAGTTTTTGTTCTGAAATTAGACTAGAAAGTATGTGTTCCCCCACGGCTTCTAAAAGGATGTTAAGCTTCTCAAAATCCTTTTTGGTTTTAATACGCGTACTAAGGGTAAGGCCTGCCTGTTTTAATCCTTTTACCAATCCATCTCTAGGAATATCAACATCTATACGACGGAGATAATCTTTTACTTTAAAACCAGGCCGATCTCCTGTAATATAGTAAAACACCTTAGATGGTTCTAATTCAGCTGATACTGGCAATGTAACCATCCGTCTAGAGGTAACAAGATAATATGGTGTAGGCAGGTTCCAGTGTTTAAGAACCGTCTTACGTAAATAACGATAAACTTGATAGGGTAAGTAGCCGTCTCTACCTAAAAAATAGAGTGCCTCTAGCTTAGCGCGTTTAGATATTACGGATATCCACAACACATAACCTAACAACAATGGAGCTACAAACACATACCCCATAAAATACCAGGAATCTCGGAAGGCCTTATTCAATCTTGTAGAACTCACGTTTTCCCCCATGTGTAGTAAATACAGTGAATATTTATTTACCAATAAACCGTATACCAGAGTAAAAATACCCCTTATCCATTTGTCAGGAAAAGAAACCGCCTGAGAATACATAGATTTCCAGATCGCATGAAGACTACTAACATATTCAGGAAGCCGTTTTATAAATAAGGCTTTTATCCCCTTTCTCATGGGCATTACTACATCTGACCAGAAATTGTCACCCATATGAACAATATCTTTTGCTTTAATCCCTTCTTTTTTAGCCCATTTAATTAATTTTTCAAAAGCCCCTCCATCTCCTTTAATGACAAAATCCTCTGAAGAAACGTGGAAAAAATCCACTATTTTATAACCCATTCTCCTAAGCAAAGATCGTATGAAATCTTTCTCCAGATACATATCAGAGATCCAAGCGATTCTTTTCTTCCTTTTTAGAGCATAGTTGTAAAAGTACCATCCCAACGGATGAACATCTAATAGTATCTCTTCAGCTTTTTTCTCTTTATTCTTTATACTATCGATTGGATAAGAAGAAGGCAAATACAGCTTTAACTTTTTATATATTTCATCCAATGTCACGTCATTGTTTGGAGAGCTTTTACGGGCGGATTCTTCAGCTTTGACCCTTTTCTGTAAAAAATCCACAACAGGACTATATTTCCCTCTCAAAGCCAAATCAATCAATAAAAAGACATCTTTAGGTGTAGTAACCTTTCGTACAATTAGGGTGTCAAAAACATCAAATGAGATAAGATTGCTTTTTTCGATAACTCCACGGGTCTTTCTAATATTGCCGTTATTAAGCGCTTTCACTTGGAAAAACTTAGGAAGCATCTATTATTATATAATAGAGATGATGACAAAACAGCAAGACATCTTTATCTTAGGAACAGCATACAGCGGTTCTACATTGCTAGGGAGGTTCCTTGATTCATACAAGGAAATAACTTATCTAGGAGAAATCAACAGACTAGAAGGTTTTGGCCCCCCCAAAAAATATGAATGGGAAGTTAATGAAAGATGTTTTTACTGTGGAATCAAAAATAGAGAATGTCCTGTATGGACGTATGAAACCATCAGGAAATTCAAAAAACGTGGAGAACTAAAAATATTCGATACGGCTCGCAGACTTTTTAACACCCCGATCATTGTAGATGGTTCAAAGTTTTTAGATTGGCTAAGACACCTAGTATTTCATGGTTATAGTCTTGAAAAAACAAAAGTCATAGTGAGTGTAAAAAATCCATTCGCTACAGTCTACAGTATTGTAAAGAGAAAATTTTTTCAAGTTTTTGAAGCTGCAAATACTTGGAGGGATACTTATTACGA
>WFTI01000020.1 GCA_015485585.1 Candidatus Dojkabacteria bacterium
ATCCCTTATTTAGGGTAATTTCTTCAACGAGTGGGCTTTTTGGGGAACCACCCCCGAGCTCACGTTTCAATCCCTTATTTAGGGTAATTTCTTCAACTCTCGTGACCTCCGACGAAGAGAAAGCTCGGGAGTGGGGTTTCAATCCCTTATTTAGGGTAATTTCTTCAACTTTGTTTTGATGGTTTTTGGAAAAAGAGGAAAACTTTTGTTTCAATCCCTTATTTAGGGTAATTTCTTCAACACTTTTTTTAAATGTTAACTTTTTTAAATTTTTGTTTCAATCCCTTATTTAGGGTAATTTCTTCAACTTTTCTGATATGACCACCATTTACTTAAATTCTTGTTTCAATCCCTTATTTAGGGTAATTTCTTCAACAGGGTCAGTTTGTAGGGTACCTCCATGGGTACCCTGTTTCAATCCCTTATTTAGGGTAATTTCTTCAACTGTATATAAATTATACACCACAATCTGGACTTGTTTTTACCTTAAAACGACTATCTATCTCACTTCTATTTCTAATTGTCAAGGTTCTATAAGAAGCTCGTACTTTTAAAGTCCTTTATTATAGATTCTAAGGAGCGACAAAAAGATAAAGCCTTTTCCACTGACTCGGAACCGTAGGTATTTTTCACATTGGCTCCCGCGTGAGCTATGTAATTTCTAATTTCTTTTATCTTTTTGTTTTCCTTGAGTATAGGCTTGTGTTCTGAGATAATTTTGTTGATACATTTATAGATCTCTTTGTAGTTTCTAAGCAAAATTTTCATTGCCATGTCGTGAGGGGGTTTGGATGTCCACCGCCATTCTTTTTGTTTCTCGAATTTTTCACGGAACTCGTTTTCTTTTATTTGTTGTTTTGGAATGTTAGGAGAAAGGATGAAGTTGTAAGTGATAGCCCGATAAATTGAGCGAAGATAGACCAATTCATAAAGCTGGTATCCTGATTTTTTCATAATCTGTACAGTAATACGTGGGAGATAAGAAACAAGCATTAGAGTAAAAAGGTCTACTGTCAGTTCACTTAATAATAAGATGCCTCGGGTAAGTTGATAACGGGGTGGTTGTAATAAAAATTCGATAAATTTAAGGCGTGGTAATATGTAAGTTTCAACTTCTTTAACTACTAAACGAGCAAGTTTTTTGGGAGTAAGATTGTTTTTGTCGATTTCGTGGATTTTACTATTTTGTAGGTATTGAAAGTGGTTGACGAATTCGTCGATGAGGGGTTCGATCTCTTTGTTTACCTTTTTGATTTGGGTGAGGAAGGAAAAAAATAGTTGTAAGTAGGAAGGTAATCTATGGGAGCTATTAAGTTCGTGGTGTAATAAGAATTCATCTAGAATATTTTGAAGGTTTGTAGTGTTTTTTATAGCAGATAACGATGGGGTATTTAGTATGTGTTTTGTATATTTAATTAAAGTCCCCAGGTCACCGTAGCTCCAAAAATACATTAATGTTTCTCCAAGTTGGTAGGTAATAGTTTTCAAAGTGACATCTTCGAAAATCGATATCCCTTCTGCTTCTTTTAAAAAGGAAATACTTTTTTGTAGGGTTTGTTCTCTCAATGAGGGGGCGTTATTGACTAGTAATTTTTCTAACAGGCCTATTTTTTCACTTTCTTCTGTTCCTTCTAATTTTTTGTTTATCTGTTTTAAGAATATTACATGCGGTGTATTGTTTGGTGTTCCATTGTTCTTTATAAAATTAGAAGAAATAGCTAGTTGTACTGCTCTTTCAAATTCAGGAATTAAGTGTTTGGGACCACGGCTTATGTCAACCAGCACTAACTTTGGATTAAGAGGGGCAATCTTTTCATAAATTTCTTGGCTAAAACCTGTAAACTCCGATCTAATGCCATAAGAAATAAATATCGAGTTTTTATTAATATGTTTTAAAAATGTCGTAAAATGTTTTCTCTTTTCTGAAGGTATTTTCGAATACTTAAGATAGGTATGTATATCTTCGGTAAGGAGTTTTAAAAATCTTGTAGGGGTTGTAGGTGGTATAGGGGTATTTTTCTTTTCTTTGCTATGGAAAACGATCAATTTCTGGGGTAATGTACCTAAATAAAGATATGAATATATAATTGCAGCAACTTCTGAAGTTCTATACAAACCTGGGATAAGCTGATCTTTTCTTCGTATTTTGTCTCGGAGAATAAGCAGGGAATTATTATATTTGTCAGCCCCCAAAATTGTGACAAGTACTATAGTCTTTTTATTAGTCATTTACCGGTAATTTTAAGATTAGTCCAAAGGCAAACTCATAAGAAGGAGGAGCCTGTGGATGGTTTATTTTATTTTCTAGTATGGTACCTTCGTATTCTACTCTACTCTCTTTTATCCTACCTACGCTTCCAGCGCTGAGGTAAATTATAGGATTTTTAAAATAGATTCCCGATTCTAACTGATTATCTAAAGCATAGCGTGGTGTTTTGATGCTTAAGAAATAGTTTATATCTAGATATCGGTGCTTAGGTATACAATCTGCCAGAAACATTATGGTGTCATTCGTATTAGCTGAAAAATGTTCTTTTGGTGGGAAATCATCAAGGGTTTCTGGGTTTATCCATTCGGCTCTAAAAAGTCCGTATCCTATGGATTTTCTTTTGCCGTATCCCCATTTAGTAAATAATTCTGTAACCAACTCTTTTAGATGAAATTCTTCCCATAGCTGTGGGGTTATTATCTTAAATATTATCCATAATTTAGAACTATAAAAATAGCTATGTCTGTAAACACCTCCAACATCTTCTGTGGGTTTATTGAATATGCGGTTAATTACATTGTGATCGTAGTTTACCTTGTGAATCTGGTTTTCCGTCGATAGATTAATAATTTCTTCTAAATCTTGTTCACTCATGTTTCCTTGAACCCATTTAGTGAGATGAGAATATTTGATGAAATTTGCATTTTTGAGAGGTTTTCTATATTTTGCGTATAGATTCTTTAGTTCTTCTTCTGTTTCGAGTTTTAGCACTTCTTTTTTTAGATTCAAGGGATAAAGTGGTTTTGGCAAGAAACCAAAAGGAAAAGCATCAGAAGCTACAAAGATGGGTTTTAAAGACCATGCCGTAAGATATGTTTTGAATTTAGAAGGATTATGATAAAGAGAGACAAGATAAGCAAGATGTGATAGAAGTTGATGAGCTTTAATAGGAGTTATATATCCCTTTTTAGGAGTTAACTGCAGTATTACTATTTCAGACATACTAATGTTTTTCAAAACTTATTGTAATAAGACCTGGACTTTGGTATCTTTGCTTACCAATATGTACTCCCCAACGGGTACGGGCGGGAATAAAGATTGTTTTTCCCGATAGAATTTCACGCAAATGGGAGTGATGAGATGGTTGTGAGTCTTTGTTTCCCACTAAAATTCGGGTCTTTTTCCTACTAATCTCTAGGTAACGGGGGCTCTTGGTGTCTCTTAAGGGAAGACTAAATTTACCTGTCCCAAAACCTAGCAAGAAGTTTACCTGACCTTTAGCTGTTGGCTGTTGTGTTATATGTGATATTGTTTGTCTAACAAGGTGGGTGTTTTGTCCTCGTGGGGTGACTCCAAAGTTAGTATATCCATCGCTATTTCTTAGTTTTTCTTTACTCAGTTCTAAAATATCAAACAAAGACTCTTGTATTTCCGGGTTAATTGAAACCTTTGCCCGTAGCTCTAGGCGGGTTCGGTTAACCCCGATTACTATTTGTGGTAAAGGCTTTCTACCCAAGAAACGAGAAAGTTGCATAACCCTCACATCCTCATCTTGCAAAAAAACATCAGAAATGCTAAAGTTAATATTGTTAGAATATTGTGGATCAGATATCTCTATCAAGGTTTTTAACATTCCTTTGATCGAAGATCCAGGGATGTAGAACTTATATTTTCCTTGAATTATTGTATAAGGAAGAGTTTTCAAGGGTTGTTTACTAGCTCTTTGAAGATCTGGCAACCCAATGGTCGGAATATATTGGAGTATTCTATCTTGTGAAGTGTGGGTTTTAAAAACTTCGTATATTTCATTTCTTAGTAATTTTAAGGGCTCTAAATCGTAGTTGTTATTATCTAAACTTTCGTCAAGTTGTTCTTTAATTTGTGCTTCTTCAAACTTCTTTACCAATTCCTCTGATATTTTGACTAAATGTTCAGGAGGTAGCAATGCTATTCTATCTTTTTGAGGATAAAACATAAATATCTCAAATTCATGAGGTGGTGAAAGGATTACTGTGGGTGTTTTAAGGGTTATTCTCAGGGTGTATTGCTCCCAGTCTGGCATTGTTTAGATCTTCTTATTTTAATCGTCTTCTATCTCTACTTTCATAGTTACACGTCCATATCCTCGTGTGCCGTTACCTCCTAGGTAATCGTTCTCTAAGAGTGGTATAAGGTTTTGTTCGAATAGTTTTTGTTTAACCTCCCTCTCAACATATTCATCTACTTTTCCTTCCTCAGTATCTGTGTTAAAGACTTTCACTAGTACAAAACCTTCAAAGGATACTCCTGCGGGTACTCTTTCGGTAAGTCTTGGGTTTGCAGCTTTACCTGTTTGTCTATTGATGGTATTTTCTGCCTTAATCTCTGTAAAATCTAACCAGGGGTTTTGTCTTATTTCATGATATATCTTTTGCCATTCTTTACTGAGATAGAGATCTTCGAATACTAAACGCGATATAAAAGTGTCTTTCAAGTTTTCACCATCTATTTTTGTAGGAGCGGTACCAAAAAATTTACAAATTTCACATTTTAGTTTTCCATCTTGTAAACAGTGCTCTTTGCTAAACGTATGTACGCTTCCTCCAGGAGAAATTACTCCTTTTTTAAGCTCTAGTAATGAGCGTAGTTTACCTTTTAGGCTACTACCTGGAATATAGGGAGCTCCTGGCAAATCGGGATGAAGGTCTATAAGTTTCACTACGGAATTATCTATATCGCCTATAGCAATGTTTTCTTTACTGCTGCCGATGTGAAGCCCTGTTTTTAAGGTGATTGTTATTTTGAGTTTTTTGATGGCTAGAAGTCTTACGGCCATTTTTGTTTTTGTTAATATATTAGTTTGAATCTTTTGTAGCTGCTATTATTATTTCGCTTAAAGTTTTAAATAGTTTTAAGAATTCTTTAACAACATCGCCTTCGTCAGATACCTCAAGTAGTTTTTTAAATATATAGATATAGAGTTTAATGAAGTCTCTTTTATCTTTTTCTTTTTTAGGATTCACTCGTTTATAGTCATATATTGCTCGTGCGTATGCCATGTATAGACCCACTTTAGCGGCGCTGATGTTGGTTGCGGAACTGGGGTTGGCTAGTTTTACAAGTGTGGTATGGTACTTTCTTATCGCGTTGGTGGGTACGTTTAGGGTTGACGTTCTTGAGTCGCTGTTTCCTTCTCCAGAAGTGTTTCTTGAGATTGAATACTCTAGAATCTGTTGGGCAATAGAAAGAATCTTATCGTGATACTCATTAAACGTAGTAGGAGTAATATTTTTCAGGGATTTATGCAACTTTTTTATAGCATTATCTAGTGTTGGATTTCTCTGATGATTGTAGTTTTCATTGCGGTATTGTGGCCTGTGATAGTTCATGTTGCAGCTTTGTTTATCTTAGCTTCTTGTAGTCGTCGAAGATACAAAATTATTTCTAAAACCCCCCGACATTGTAATAGTTCGTCTTTTGCTTCTTCGTTAAGTCCACGAACAAATGAATTTGCAAAATTGACCCAAGGGCTAGTTTCTGAAAAAGTCTCTATAGGAGAGATCAAATTTCGCCTTTTTAAGAGATAGTACAGTTTAGCTATGGCAAAGTGTGAGAATATATCTTTGTCACCATCTTTTTGTTGATTGAGGGAGGCATCGATAATTTTTAGAAGCTGATAAAGAAAACCACTTGTTAATTTCTCTGGGATATTTTGTGACGTGAGAATTATGGCATTTACTAGGTCTGTGGGAATATGTAAAGACTCTGTTTCTGTTTTATGAGTGTTTGTCTCTTCTGTCGTTTTTTCTAAAATGCTTCTTATCATACTACAGAATTTAGGGTTTGAATAAACTGTTTGATTGAAAGCGACTTTGTTTTTAAGATTCTCTCTTTGATTGATATTATGGTATTTTGCCTTTGTTAAGGCAGCTTCAGCTGTTTCAATAACATAAAGTATCGGTGTGTATGGTTTAAACAGGCTTATGGCGGCACTGAAAGTTAAATAAGGATTTGATAACGTAAACTTTTCCCAGTATCTCTGCATTTTTATAAGTAGTTTTAATACATGGTCCCATCTTCCTAAGATTACGAAATCATCACCACCAATATATGTTGTATACAATTTGAATTTTTCTTTGTTAATTAAAGTTGAAACTAGATGGTTCACAGCATGTTCATAAAAGAACTTAATCCAGAACGAGACTGTTCGGCTAAACGATATGGGATAAGGTTGATGTTTCTGGTATAAAAGCTTATAAGTTTCTGATAGATTCCTAAATATCTTTCCTAAGTTGTCTACGTCTCCCTTTAATATTGCAAGATAAGTGCTTTTTTCATTATCTTTATCATCTATTTTTGATAATTCTTCTAGTGTGGCAATTCTTTCTTTCTGTAATGCAATACCAAGAGGAAGATTGAACTGGTAGACGCGTTTGCTTCTTAAGATGTGAGTAATAAATGTTTTGCTGTTTGGAATCTCCGTATGATGATATATAAGAGGCATCAACACAATTCCCTTTGCTTTTTGTTGTTTTATACTTTCTAGAATTAGATCATGGAATAATAGACTAATTTTGTTTCTACCCTCATTACCGTCTTGTGGAAGCTGTAACGAGAGAACGTATGGTTGTTTATCTTTTCTTCTGCTACTAGTGTAGACCCTAGCGAGTTTGTTGATATATTCTCCTAATGTTACGTATTTTGAGCAAAGTGTACATAATCTTACGTCTTCTTGATCTTCATATAGCGCTGGATATTTATTACAAAGTTCGCACAAATGGATATCTTTTTCTACTTTAATTTTGCGGATAATACGTGAAATTTTTATTTTATTTGTTTCTTTTTCTTCTTTCCACAGAATACTTTTTAGGGGTTTATACTTTAAGTTTTTCAATTCTTTGCTTGTAATCTGAAGCGCTTCTGTAAGATGACTGTAAAATGCTTTAACATCGAACTGATATTTTGTTTGATCTTTTCGTTTGATTGATATAGATCTGTCTTTTGGGGAAATTCCCAAAACAAGCCTGAGTTCTCCATGAAATTGCATAAAAAGTTTCTCTTCGATTTCAGCTTGTAAATTTTTGATTTTTTCGTCAAGTTCCTGACCTGGTAGATCTGGAATTAAAAGGGCAATTTTACCTCCTGCATTAAACAATTCAAAGAAAGGAGAGAGTTGTAGTTTCTTGGCTATGAAAAGTTTTATGTCTTCTAGTAGAAGTTGTATAAATACCGACTTTCCTTTTAGGGTTTTAAGTGCATACTTGGTACTATGGATATCGTAAATAAATTTTTGAATACTAGGAAGATCTAAGATCATTATGCGAAGAATGTATTGAGAATCTTTTCTTCTACGCTGTTGTAAGATGGCTTGGAGTATGTTGGTAGCAAATAAAGCCGTACTATAAAGGTGTTCGTACAATGGGATAAAAGGGGTTCTTTCTCTTATATCAGCGGGGGTAAAATAAAGGTATTTGTGGGTAAGGAGATCCATTATTCCGAGAAGAGTTTCAAAAGTCACCTTTTCTCCTTTATCTAGAGTCTTTCTGATTTGCTGTCCGAATATAAACCAATTTTTTAACCATTCTCTAATTGCGTGGATGTGTATCTCTTTTGTGTTGTCTGTATAAAACTCACTGTTTAGGAGTAAGTGTACATTTTCCCCAATATGTGTGAAACGAACCATCGTATTTAAACCGAGTCCTAGTCGATTTTGGATCTGTTCTTCCTCTGGTGCTAAGAATGGGATTAGGTTATGTAGATTGTATGAAGGAGTTTTAAGCTCTTCTGTAGGTGTACGTTCTCCCCTAGCGCCCATGTGGTCGGATGCTCGTAAAATAGCTAATAACTCACTTAAGCTTATTTTCAAATTATCTTCTATCTCGCATGTGATTTTCGGTATTTGATCAGGTAGATTGCTATGATGATGTAGTATTAGCTCCTTTAGTAACTGGATATCAATTTCTAACTCATTCCAGAAGCCTTTTTCTCTCTCTGTTGCCTCAAAGGCATCGATTTCTTGAGTATCTAGATTTCCAAAAAGGGTTATTAGCAAAAGTCCCCATGCTATGTGTTTGTAACTTCTTTTTTCTTTATTGAGCCTTTTAACATATTGTGTAACGTCGTTTAAGTATCTTTCAAGCTTTTCACGACTTAATGATGTAGAACCTGTAATTTGATATATGACATCTAGTAATATAGCAATGGTTTCTTTATCTCTTAGACGTCCCAAGGGTTTTCCTATATCGTGTAAAAAGGTGCCCACTGCGAAGGGGTTGATTAGCTGGTTTTTTGTAAGTTTTCTCTTCTCTAAGGTAATTTGATATTTATTTTAATCTTTGAATATATAATACAACAGAACTTGGGACAGGAGTAAAAATATCCATATCTTGTTTTAAAATCAGCTTCTAGTGTGAGTAGATATATTTTCTAACCTCTTTATTTTTTAGAAAGAGCCTTAAATAGCCTGTTTTTTGTAAATATACAGATTTTCTACCAAAAATCTCCTATTATTGGACCAGAGGGATCAAGTTTTATATCGGTGATATCACATTCTACTTCTTCGGGAGTGCAACCTAACTTCTGTGCAGCATTTTTAATATTTTCTGGGGCTCTTGCATAAGCCTCAGCTTGATTACGTGCGGTTCCAGGAATACTTCCTTCTTCGATTTGTTGATAGGTTTTTGGGTCTACTGATAAGAAACCTGCTTCAAGAGTTTTTGAGATACGTCTTTGAGGATTGCACTTTGCATAATATTCTACCTGGGCAATGACTTCTAATGTTACTTTATTATGAAACCCCATACTTTCCAATATTTATTTTATTTTCTTAAGTCCTTCATTTAAGACCTCCGTACCCTCAATCAAAAACCTCCCATCTTTTTGTATTGTTTTTCCGTCAACGATTACTTCACCGCCCCCATATTGGGGTAACATCATAATGGTTATGTCCCAATGGATCTTTGAGCGGTTTCCATTATCAACATGTTTTACATTGCCGTCATCATCTTCGTGGTCTTCGTAGGCATTTCCTGGGGTTATGTGGAAGCTTCCTCCGACTTTCTCGTTTAATAAAGGATTAAACACCCTTCTTCGGATTCCTGGGTTAGTCCCAAGGGCTACTTCTCCGAAATAACGGGCACCTTCATCAGTGTTTAAAAAGTCGTGAAGATCTTTTTCACCCTCTTTGGCTCCGGCATCGATTATTTTTCCTTTCTCTATCTTAAACCAGAAGTTTTTGACCTTTTTGAAGGATTTTCCTAGCATATACTCTCCGTCTGCATAGAGGTATCCTTCGACTGAGTCTTTTACAGGAGATGAGTAAACCTCAGATCCGGGATAGTTTCTGTTAATTGTTGAGTTTATAAAGGTCATACCTTCTATGCTCATTTGGATCTCGGTTCTTTTAGAGGGATCAGGATCATTCGGATTTGCTCTTAATATAAGCTCTTTTCCTTTATCTAAAACCTCTATAATCTTGCGGTTTGCCTCTTTTACCTTCTTCCAATCAGGAGAGATCGCTTTGTAATAAAGTTCTAGATATTCGTTGTAACTTAACCCTTCTACCTTGGCTTCAAACTTCGTGGGCCAGTAGATAAGCTGCCAATTCGTATGATTTACCCTATATCGTAGATATACGGGTTCTTGGGCTTCCATTACATACTTTAATTTTTCTGAGGGAACATCTTGTAAAACATACGGATTTTCTAGCGCTCTAATCATAAACACTGTGTCAGCCTCGTAAATCTCAAGGTTTAAAAAGGCATAATATCTTTCTATCTCTTTACGTGAAAAATGGGTAAAAAGGTGTCTTTCTATCGATAGGTCGCGAAGCCGGTACCATACTCTAGCTCCTCTTTTGGCACAAAGCCTTGCTACCTCTTGGGCAAGTTGCTCTGCTCCTTCATGAAAATCAAAGATTATCATAACATTTTCTTTCTCTTTTACACCTGCTACCTCTACCCAGTCTTTAGCAGATTTTTTAATGATCTTCTTTATAAGCTCTTTTTGATTCATTGCGTTTAAACCTTTAAGATCTAAGCTTCTTTTTGTAACTTTTTTACTGAACTCTTTCTACGTACTCTACCCTTTCGGTGTTTACTTTTATAAGGTCACCTTCTTTAATAAACAATGGTACCTGCAGTTTCAAGCCGGTTTCAAGTTCTACCTCCTTTGTAGGATTTGCCGATGAATCACCTTTTACACCTGGAGCTGCTTTTATCACTTTTAGGGTAACTACCTTTGGCATATTAATGGCTACGGGTTTACCTTCATAAAGGTAAAGCTGATATTCTTCTCCTTCTTTTAAAAACCTAAGGTCATCCTCTACGATCTTTATATCAAGCTGAACCTGTTCATATGTTTCAGAGTCCATAAAGTACGCATACTGATTATCATGATAAAGATACTGATATGTGCGCTGATTTACCTCGATCGGAGTTGGAGCTTCAGCAGATTTTACTGTAAGATTTAGAACCGATCCGTTCTCAAGGTTTTTAAGCTTGAGATTAAGAATACCTCTTCCACGTCCCATTGCATGGTGGCTTACATCTACGATCTGATGCGGTTTGTCTTTGTATAAGACAAAAAGTCCTTTTTTCAGCTGAGGCATATGCGATTATAATATAATGTCAGATGATAAGAAAACAAAAAATTAACGAGATTATTAAGAATAAAGCTTTTTCTAACGCTGAAGATTTCTACAGGCTAGCATCAAGTTTGACCACATCTAATGTTCAACCTGAAGTTAAAAACTTTTTGGATCTATATTTCAAGACCCCCTTAGTGAAGATCTCTCAAGAAGGAGTTTTTGTAGATGAAGAGCATCTAAAGAAGATTGCGGAGTTTCTTGAAAACAAACAAGCAACAAGAGTAATTCTTAGAGGAAAAGAAAAAACTCTTGGGTATCTTTTAGACATCCTAACGGATACCTCTTTACCTGTCTCTTATACACATCTCCGAGCCC
>WFTI01000021.1 GCA_015485585.1 Candidatus Dojkabacteria bacterium
TCCGACACACGGTACTTTATTTGTTAGATTTTCTCAGTCCCCCCGACACTGTTAGCGTTTCCGTTTTGCAAAATTCAGTAGTATACAATACCCACATGAAAAACATTACTTTTACTGTGCCTGCTTTTTTACCTGATGCAACCTATCTGACCATAAACAGTGTGTCCTTTGATCGGGTTAAAAACCTACTTGATGGGGTTGTTATTACAACTCTTCATGCTTACGCCAAAGGCATAACAAAACTTACCTCTACTTTGCCACGGGGTTTTAAAGATCTTGCCAATCTTAGCGATAACTTTATTGTATTATCTGACAGTGGAGGTTTTCAGGTCTTAAGTTTAATCCACCTTAAAAAACTTGGGAAAATAGACGAAAACGAGGCTTTATTTATATATCCTCAGACCGGAGAAAAGATAAAACTTACCCCCGAGTTCTCTCAAGAGATCCAACATGATTTAAAAAGTGATATTCGGGTTACATTAGATTACCCTACTCTTCTTGAAGAAGATAAAAAAACTCTAGAATATTCTGTGAAAATCACCACTTTATGGGCAAAAAGGGCTAAACGCCGTTTCTTAGAGCTTGAAAATCTTACTCCCCAACAGTTTAATCAGACTAAACCTGAGATTAAAGAAACCTCAGAACACTCAAAGCTGATAAACCTTAAAAGACCTCTTCTTACAGCAGTCGTACAAGGAGGACACAGCAGATACCTGCGCGAAAAAAGCATAGAAAGCCTTGCCAAAATAGGGTTTGATATATATGGTTTCGGAGGATGGCCTGTCAAACAAGATAAAAACGTGGTTGATTATGACCTACTAGAACATTTTATTAACAAGCTTCCTAAGAACTCAATCGCCTATGCTATGGGGCTTGGAACTCCCGATGATCTCTACTATCTGATAAAAATGGGGTACCTTCTATTTGATTGTGTGCTGCCAACCCGTAATGCGCGACACGGCCTAATCTATGTAACCAAAGGAGAAGGTGAACCAAAAGGAAAATACTACGATGTACTCCACATAAAAACTACTCGATACGAAAAAGACAAACGCCCCCTTGACAGTACCTGCGACTGTATAACCTGTAAAGAATACTCGAGAGCTTATATAAGATTTTTATTAAAAACCAAAAACCCCGTAGGGTATATGTTAGCTTCACTTCATAACATATGGTGGTATTATAGGTTTGCAGAAAATTTAAGAAGCAAAGGAAAAGTCATGACCGTTACTGACACTGCATCTGAAAAAGAGATTAATGTGCAAGCTCCAACACAGCAAGATCAAGAAAAACCCCAAAAAACATATACTTTTTTCGTCATAAGCGATGCTGCGGTTAAGGTTCCAAATGCTCACATAAAAGGGCATGAAGGTAAAGGAAAAGCTTATTGTGGTTTCTTTATCCTTGATAAAGAACATAACGTTCTCTTCCATAAAAGCAAAAGATTAGGGGCATCTATGACAACTCCTGAGGCTGAATTTAGATGCATGCTAGAAGGTTTAAAAAAGCTTGTAAATCTCATTAAGAATCGTAATCTAAAGAAAGGCACTGTATATATCTACTCAGATAGCCATCTATTAATCAACTGGTTAAAAGGAAGATATAAGATTAAAAAAGCTCACATAAAACCGCTTTTTGAAGAGTACACCTCTTTGACAAAAGACCTTTTGTCTCAAGGCTTTAATGTTGAAGCACGTTGGCACAAAAGAGACTCTAAATTCGCCCAGATCGCAGATAAACTTGCCAATCTTAAAAGTAGATCACAAGATCAAAGATGAAGGAAGCTCTTTTCCAGTAATGAGTTTAAATATCTGTTTTACTATGAAGCTTCCCAAAACAGCGACTGCTACTCCAACTGCAGCGTAAAGTATAAGTTGCTGAGCCTTACGCACCTTTGATTCATCACCAGCTGAGCTTACATATAAAACCCCTGCCCAGATCACTGCTCCTACTGCAAGAACTACAGCCAATACAATAAGAAGATCTAAGATCTTAGAAACAAACTGATCTATATTGAACCCACCAGGATCAACCGCTACGGCGGGGGGTGTAACATCTCCTAGAATATTGTTTGGTTTCATGGTCTACTGTTTTACTATTTTTATTAGTAATGACCTTATGGCAAAAGCAAGAAGCATTATCGCCAAACCAACAATTGCTGCCACCAAAATTTGCCTAGCTTTGGCCACTTTAGCTGAATCTCCTCCTGAGGTGATCCAAGTAATACCTGACCAGACTACAAAGACTATAAAGAGCATCAGTCCTAGTCCATAGAGAACTTCGACTATCTTTGTAACTATCTCTCCGACCGTTGAAAATTTAAAAGGCGGATTAATCTGGGCAAGGGTTCCGATCTTTGTGTTCATACCCGATTATACCTTAACTATATTAAGCGGTTCGTAATAAAGTAGATAAATCCTGCTGCTGTTAAGACCACTATTAATCCTAGTACCGCCATCTGGATATTCTGAAGCGCTTTACTTACTTTCTGAGGATCATGCCCTGAGACCATAAGTTGAACAGAGTTAATGATTATCACAAGCAGCGCCAAAAAGGCACCTAAAGACAGTAAGATTCTAAAAAACTCTCCTACCCAGTTACCTCCAACATTAAGGGTAAAGATTCCGAAATCTACCATATCTTGCTGATGTGAGGCTACTTGGAGAACCTTCCTTACCATTTGGTTAATTTTAACACTTTATAAAGTAAAAAAACAGAAGCTACACTGTACCCTACTCCGACCGCTAACATATAATAGCCTGCTGCTACGTGATTTAACCCTGTTTTTGAGAGTATTAAAAGAGTAAGAGCCACCCCAAGAAACACCCTAAACACCATAGCGATTATCTCAGAATATAAAGCATATTTTCCTTTGTTGTAGGCATAAACCACCCGTTTTAATGGGATTATTGTTGCCTGAGCTACCATAAGAAGAACCGAAAATACTAAGATGGTACTTATATACGTTTTCGCTTTAAGCGAAAGGTTACCATCAAAGAGTAACGAGACTATAAGGTCTGCAAAAAGCATATAGAAGATTCCAACAATTAAAGCTAACAAAAGGGTTATCTTTAAAAGTTTAATGGTTTTCTCAAACACTTGTTTACCTTCATTTTTAACTGCTAGGTCACTAATATACGGGAAAAGTGCCTGAGCCGCAGAAAGCACAAAGATCTGTAAAAAAAGCAGCCGAAGCGTTTCAGCGTATTTATATCCGCTAAGGATTCCTGACCCAAGGTTTACTAGCCAAAAGACTGAGAACATGTACCCCAGTTGGCTAGTTAAAAACTCGGTAAAACGTACGATTGAAGCCCTAAAGAGATCGATAAGATCTTCAAAAAATTCCTTACTAAACGCAAGTTTTATGCCTTTTAAAAATACAGCGGATGAAGCCTTATACTGTTTTACTGAATATGTTACGATTAAAACGGCGGTAACAAATGCTCCGAAGATGACGCTGTTTATTATCATTATCGGTCCTTCAGAGATGTGGTATCTATGAAAAATAAAAAGGGCTATTACTGTTCCAAGGTTGAATATAAGTGTAATGAGCGAAGGAACCGTAAATTTACGAAGAGAGTGCAAAAACATAGCCCACACATTTGTGGTGACCAGAAAGATTACTGGAATAAAAGAGAGTCTAAAAACTGATATAAACCACCCTTGATATGTTTTAAGATCTGCTGATGTTAAGGCAACCGATACATTAAAACGCGACAAACTTTCTATAAGTACCTGTGTACCTAAACTAACCAATAAAACTCCTAGTCCCCAGACAATGAGCGTAATTAACACAAAAAGGGTGTTTACAGCTACAACCCCTTCTAATAGATCTTTTCGTTTTTTGGCAAGTTTAGAAAAAAACGGTACAAGTACCATATAGATTACTCCGGTGATCAGTATCTGAGCCCAAACATCGGCGATGGTGGTTGCAGCAAAAAATACATCAAGCGCAGGACCTATCCCAAAATAATGAGCAAACATGCGAAGTTTTATTAATCCTGCGAGTTTTCCTATAAGAAGCCCAAAGGCTAGTATAAGCGAAGCCCACGCTACTTTACGTTTCTTAAGGTTTTTAAAGGCAGTGATAAGCTGTTTTTTAAAAGAGGCTTGATCTTTCATTATTTCAGAAGAATATAGTTTAGAAACTCCTCAAATATAGCCAAGAAGTCTTGTATGTCATCAACAGTATTATATAAGCCTAATCCAAGAGAGATTAAACCTTCAGAGGGATTAGTTTCTAAAAACAGAGGTTTGTTAACAAGAAACCGTCTAAACTCTTCCACCGCAGTCTGGTCAGTTTTTAAAACATACATAAAGTAATTTTTAGGAGATACCACCTCATACCCATAGGGCTCTGAAAAAAGCTCTTGAATGCCAGCATCAATCGTTTCGATAAACTCTAGATGGTGTCTCTTTATATCTTCTTTTGAAGGCAATATATCTGAAAGTATCGAGATAATTTTAGATGCTACTACAAAAACAAGCGGGTTGTGGCTTTTTCTTAGAGTCTTAATGGTTGCCTGTTTTAATCTGGCGATGTGTTCTCTCTTTACTATTACCAAAAAGGCGTCTAAAGGAACATACATACGGTTAGTAGGAATAATAAAAATATCTGCATTATACCTTGATATATCGGTTAAAATGCTACGGATGTTTAGAATCACCCACGAAGAGGTCTGTTCTTTTACAAAATTTACAACCTCGGGGTCAGTAAAAAAACCATAAAATGGAGAAAAATCAGATAACAACAGAATCTTTTCAGTATCAGTAGCTTTAAATAGCTCTGAAAATCTATCTTCGGTTAACCCTACCCTACTCTCGTATTCAAGCTCTATAAAACTTTGTTTTAGTAAAAAATCTTTATCAACCTCGTTGTAGACATCTAAAGGAGCAAAAATAAGAGAGTCTTTTTTTATTAGTTTTGATAAGAGGAGCTGTAGTTCAGGGGCATTTAATAAAAAAGCAGAATAATCTTCATAAACCCCCAACAACGCGGTAATTTTGTCAAGGCTTTTTAAGAAATATTCTTCGGCCTGGTCAAAATATACCGTTTTTTCAGCTATCTCTACCCTCTCAATGCTTACAGCAGGTAACGTATACCTATGATTTAACAGAAAAATCACCTCTTGTAAGGGGTTGGTTAGTATTGCTTTAGATTGGGGCATTTATGCTAGGTATTATAATATAGAAATGGCAAGTCTCTATGAAGATTCTATCGCGCTTATCGATGAGATAAAAGAGTACCTTTCAGGGTATCCGCACATTGTTTTTGAAAAACTAAAAGAGCCTGATCGTATAATCACTGTTAAATTTCCTGTGAAACTAAAAGATGGTGTAACCATTCTAACCGGATATAGGGTTCAACATAATAGTGTACGCGGTCCGTATAAAGGGGGTATAAGATTTTCACCGATGGTAACACTTGATGAGGTTATGTCGCTTGCCTTCTGGATGTCATTAAAAACAGCAGTAGCCGATATCCCTTATGGGGGAGCTAAAGGAGGGGTGGTAGTTGATACTAAAAAACTTGATGAACAAGAGCTAGAAGCGGTAAGCAGGGCTTATATTAGGGCGATCTTTGATGTAATTGGTCCCCAAAAAGATATTCCTGCGCCTGATATGTACACAACCGAACAGGTAATGGAGTGGATGGTTGATGAATACTCAAAGATTAAGAAAGAGTTTACTCCTGCTGTAATTACAGGAAAACCGATCAAGATCGGTGGAAGTCAAGGTCGAAAAGAAGCAACAGGCTTAGGAGGTTTTTACATCTTAGAACAACTTGTGCGTGACTATGATCTTAAAGACCCCACTATAGCAGTACAAGGGTTCGGAAACGTCGGATACCACTTTGCAAAGTTCGCCCATGAACAAGGATACAAAATAGTTGCGGTATCAGACAGCCAAGGAGGGGTCTACAATAAAGAAGGGCTAGATATCGAATATCTATACGAGATCAAACAAGAGACAGGTTCAGTAATAAATGCTACAAGGTATGACCCTATTACGAATAAAGAATTATTAGAGTTAGATGTTGATATACTTGTGCCGGCAGCCCTAGAAGGGGTTATAAACAAAGAAAACGCTAAAAACATTAAAGCGAAGTTTATTATTGAGCTTGCAAATGGTCCGTTAACAAAAGAGGCTGATACGATACTTGATGAACATAATGTTATAGTCGTGCCTGATATATTAGCAAATAGCGGCGGAGTTGTTGTCTCTTATTTTGAGTGGTTACAAAACATCCGTTCAGAGGTTTGGAGCAAAGATACGGTGTTTGAAAAACTAAAACTAAAAATCACAAGATCTTACCAAGATGTCAAAAAAACAGCCGACAAATACAAGGTTTCTCTGAGAAAAGCCTCATATATACTTGCAGTTAAACGGATCGCTGATATCATGCTGAAGAAACTGTAAAATCAGATCATGTCAAAACTTTTTGAAAGATTCTTAAAGGAGAATCCATACTTGGTAGAGGAAAGAATCCGATCTCCTTGTCCTATTGGTCCTGAGAAAGGGTGTGGAACGTGCAGTTTGTCGATCTATTCTTATCCTAGGCAATTAAAAATTAAGAAAGAGTTTATAAACTGGCTTGCCGAAAGGTATGGAGTGAAACTCCCTAAATTTACGTTTATAAAATCTCCGAAAATCTCTCACTATCGTAACAAGATGGAGTACGCTATTTTTCCAGAAGGAATCGGTTTAAGAGAAAGGGGAAAATGGTGGAAGGTGCTTGATGGACATACCTGTTTTCTTGCCTCTTTAGCGATTGAGAAGGTCTTTTTTGAAAGCATAAAAGTTTTAAAATCATCGGGTATTCCTGCCTATAACCGCAAAACCCACGAAGGAATATTACGTTACCTCACAATCCGTTCAAACCAAA
Organism: Candidatus Dojkabacteria bacterium; assembly: GCA_015485585.1. Taxonomy (GTDB): domain Bacteria; phylum Patescibacteriota; class Dojkabacteria; genus S139-149. The sequence goes on from WFTI01000021.1 coordinate 6,887, forward strand.
AAGGAGAAACACTACTCTCTCTCACTATAAGTGATCTTAATAATAAACAGTTTAACCCTTACGGATACAAACTTAAAGATGTTATCAGAAAAATAACCCCCCTTACTACTCTCCCCTCGGTTGTAGGAGTAAGTATAAAACAAAGCTCCTCTATCTCTGATGTAAGTTACGGAAAAACGGTAAAAGTTTTTAAGAGAAACTATTTAAAAGAAATTATTAAAGGAGTACAGTATACGTTTAGTACCGATACATTTTTCCAGATAAATATGTATACATACAATATATATCTAAATACACTCGAAAATTTCATTACATCTCTAAAAAAAGACTTTAACGTGCTCGTTGATCTTTACAGTGGAGTAGGGTTTTTCTCGATCTATCTTGCAAAAAGGTTTAGGTTCAAAAGGGTAATAGCTGTAGAAGAGATAGCTGAATCAATCAGGTTTGCTCAAGAAAACGCAAAAATAAACGAAATAAACAATATTGAGATAGTAAAAAGTAGGGTAGAAGACTATCTTTCAGAACTTACTGATCTCATAAACTCTGATCCTGAGAATACTTTAATTATCGTTGATCCCAGCCGACAAGGGTTAGAGAAGAAAACTTTACGATTTTTCAAAGAGTTAAGACCGAAATATTTAATCTATGTGTCTTGTAATATTACAAGGTTTTTCGATGAATATTCCCGAGTGCTTTCGTATGGTTATCAGATTAAAGATGTTGTTTTTCTTGATAATTTTCCTCAGACTCCACATATTGAAGGGTTTTTCTTGTTAACAAGTGTTTAATAATCTGTGTAAAAGTCTTTAAATATTGTGAATAAAATGGCACGGTTTTGTTAATAAATGGTGATTATAAAAAGATTCTAGGAGTCTTTTGATTCTATATTAATCCACAAAATGTTTTGGGTATATCCACAATTTATCCCTACTTAAATCCACATATGTTTGTTATGAAGATTACATCCATTCTTTTACTCGTCTTTGGTTATCAACACGTCCTGCTAATAAAACTGCAGATAAATTAATATCTGAGAAAGTTTTAGTCTTAGATTCAGATTAACCAACTTTTAAATACAACAAGGTCTAGCATTAAAAAGAAACTTAAAAGGAAAAATTTAAGCACAACGGGTATCTTAAATCTTAATCTAAAGAACAGAAACAGAAAGATCGATTGAAACAAAACTACAGAAAGCAACAGATACCTTAGATCTTTGTATGAAACAATCGCAAGATTGTAGTGTTTTAACTCAAAAAGACCCAAGAAACCAATAAGATAACCTTCTTTTGGTGAAAAAAAGTTTAAGACAGTGAAAAAGAGAAAAATCAATAAAAACCCTAGGTTTAAACCTAAAAGAAAAAATATGAGATAAGATGCTTGAGACTCAATATTTGAGTAATCGGGAGTCTTTTTTAAGATCGCTATATCTTTTACTTTAAAAAGCTTCACACTAAAAACAGTTTATTTCTTAAAATTACAGTTTTAACGGCATTACTATGTGTATAAAGTTCTCATCATCCGTAGGAACAAACAGTGCAGGAGCTGTCTCTCCGTTGCTCTTGAAATAAAATGAGTCGCTATTTATGTTTTGTACAATTTCTAGCAGAAATCTGTATTGAAATCCTACAGTGAGTTTGGTTTCTTTGCTAACTGCTTTTATAGGAACAACCTCTTTAATATCACCCATCTCTTGGGCTTCTGCGCTTAGGGTAAGCTTATCTTTTGAAAATTCTAAGACAAGTCTTTGGGTAATTGAGTTTTGGGCAAAGATCCCAACACGTTTTAAGGCTTTTGTAAATAATGTCTGATCGATCTCGTATTGATATTTGTTATCTGTAGGAATAATATCTTTATAGTTTGGATATTCTCCTTCTAGTAATCTCACTGTAAGTTCTATAATGCCGTATTTAAAGATGATTAGACTTTCTTCTTGGTTTTTTCCGCTTCCGAGGTAGACTTCAACCTCATCTTCTCCGATGTAAGTATCTAAGAATCCATCACGAAGAATTCTTAGAAGATGTTGCATTCCTGATGATGGAATAGTTAATGAGGTCTCTTTCTCAGGCTTTTTTGCTATTTTTACGTATGACATTCTGAATGTATCAAGGGCTACGATATCAACGTGATCTTTGTTAAAACTAAAATGAATACCCGTAAGAATTGGGCGAATATCATCTTTTGAGGCAGCAAAAAGGGTTCGTTCAAGTGAGTTGATAAGCTCTTCTTTTGTAAAAACAACGATTTTTTCTTTGCGTGTTGCACTTAAGGTTGGATATTCATCTGCTTCTTTAATAGTAAAACTTGCTGAGGAGTTCTTGTCTTTTACGATAAGTCTGTTTTTTTCTAACTCAAGGGTGATAGATTCATCTTTATCAAGAGAGTTTAGATATTGCGCAAAAGTAGAAGAGTGTACGGTAATTTTGGCAGGGTTTGTTATTCCTATGTTTAAGGTTGCCTTAAACTGGGTTTCTAGATCGGTGGTAATGATATTTGTTTGTTTTTTTCCAAAATCAATAAGCACATTGCGAAGAATAGGGATATTTATGCTGCTTTTTATTACCCGTGAAGAGATATTTACAACCTGAGCAAGCAACTGATTAGGTACCGTAATTTGCATGCGAAATTATAACATTATCTGCTTAATATAGTAAAATTTTCATATGTCGAAGAAAAGAGTAGAATTGTTAAACTGTTTAAAAGAGAAAGCAGAGGATATATTTAAAGAGCTTCCTGTTAAATTTGCAGTTGTTTTTGGATCGTTAGTTTCAGGAAAATTTTACTTTAAAATGAGCGATATTGATGTTGCAGTATTTATTGAAGAAGAGAGGTTTAAGTCCAAGAAATATGATATCTTAGATATTATTTCGAAAATTGCGTACTATCTTGATTATGATGCTATTGATGTCGTGATTCTTAATGATCTTGTAAAGAAAAATCCGTTTCTTTTGTATTCTATTTTTACAGAAGGAAAACTAATATATTGCAAAGATCTTAAAGAGTACAACGAGTTTGTAATAACAAATTATCCGTACGCAGAAGACGAGTATTACTTTAGACTAAAACGGTATAAAGCACAGTATGGCAAAGAAAATTAAAATAAAAAAACTTAATCCTAAAGACATTTCAAAAATAGGAAACGGATTGCTACTATAGAAACATATTGGTTCATGATTATGTAGAAATTGATTATGATCAGTTAGAAGAAAATTTGCGTAAATATCACAGTGATTTTATTATGTTCGTTAAAGAGATTAGAAAAATTATAGATGTATAATCTCACATACATGCCCACTCAAAATCAGATCATCCTATATATAACAGCACTTGTTTTGGTTTCTTTAATACTTCGGTTTATTAGCGGAATGTTCCGTATATTTTTGAAGATACTTGCTGTGTTATTATTAGGAGTAATAATATACATACTCTTTACCGATTATGTCAAAGGTTTTTAAATCAGATCTTCCGCCTGAATTGTTAGATGATCTCAATTATTATTTTGATCCTTCCCTTGTAAATACAAAAGCCTCGTATGTTTCTGAGTCAAAAACTTTCGACCTGACCAAGGTAAAAGACCGCCAAGAATATTATCGTTATAAACTAGGTAACAAACTTGACCGTTTTATTGATTTGTTCGATAGATATACTTTTATCGGATACCTCCTTGCGCCCAAAGTCGCAGGAAAAGGCACCTATCTTAGTTTATTAAGAGAAATAGTAGGAGATCGTTTTGTGCAGGTATCTGTAGGAGATCTAGTACGGGAGTTTCAAACGAAATATCCTTCTAACAAAGATGAGTATAAAGATCTTTCCAAATATTATCGGGGATTTTTGCCTTATGAAGAGGCTGTAGAGAATGCCCTTTCTAAAGATGTTACTAAACTAATCCCTACGGAGTTTGTGCTTGCTCTCATAAAACATAAGATACGTCAGATAGGGCGAAAAATTATCTTTATTGACGGTTTCCCAAGAACAGAAGATCAGGTGATGTATTCGTTGTACATGCGCGATCTAGTAGATTTTCGTGATGACCCAGACTTTTTTGTGCTTATTAATGTCCCGATTACAGTTATAGATGCGAGGCTTAAGTTTAGACGAGTGTGTCCAAAATGTGGGGCGTCACGTAATTTGCGGTTGCTTCCAACCGAAAAGGTTGTGTGGGATAAAGAACATCAAGAGCCGATATTGATCTGTGATAATCCTTCGTGTAAAGGTGAGAAGATGGTTCCGAAACCCGGAGATGAGGTAGGAGTATTAGCCTTAAAAGACCGTTTTATTAAAGATTTTAAACTTATGGAGATGGCAAGAAAACTTTATGGAATAGAGCGTGTTGAGATTTTTAATGCGGTTCCTATCGATATAGCAAACGACCTAGTAGATGACTATGAGATTACTCCTGAATTCACCTATACGTATGAAAATGGCAGACTAAAGGTTCATACCACTCCATGGAGATTTATAGAGAACAATAAAGAGTATTACTCGCTTCTTGCAGCAGCAGGAATCTTGCAGTTTATAAAACAGTTTTTAGAGGTCTTCTTGTAATATAAATTATTATTGCGATGGAGGAGCTTATTAACCTTGTTCTCACCCTAGAAGGAGCTTGGATCTACATCGGCATCTTTGCTTTTATGTTTCTTGAATCGATTATTGTTGTAATTCCTAGTGAGATTCTCATGGTTATAACAGGAGTACTTGCTTATCAACGAAAGGTAAACCTCTGGCTTGCCTTGTTAGCTTCAGCTTCAGGTAGTATTTTAGGTGCTTTTACCCTTTATTTTGTAGCTGCAGGAGTAACTGATATCGTTACGCGTCAGATTCTTGTAAGATTTTTTAAGAAAAAAGATATTGAGCGGGCTGAACGATTTTTTTTGCGTTATGGC